>CAYSIV010000065.1:22067-22261 GCA_964431175.1 uncultured Anaerolineales bacterium | reverse complement strand
GCCATCGAGCGCCCCGGCGACCTGGCCTCCATTCTCACCAACCTGCGCGCCGGCGACATCCTCTTCGTAGACGAAATTCACCGGTTGGGCAAGGTGGTGGAAGAAGTGCTCTACCCGGCGATGGAAGATTTTGCCCTCGACATCGTCATCGGCAAAGGGCCGAGCGCGCGGAGCATCCGCCTCAAACTGCCCAA
>CAYSIV010000065.1:19329-22057 GCA_964431175.1 uncultured Anaerolineales bacterium | reverse complement strand
AACCACCCGCTTGGCGCTGATCAGCGCGCCGATGCGGGCGCGGTTCGGGGCGCAGTATCGGCTGGACTTTTACGAGCAGGCGGCGATGGAATTGATCGTGATCCGGGCCGCCGATAAACTCAAGGTGCCCATCGAACCCGACGGCGTCACCGAAGTTGCCCGCCGCGCGCGGGGAACCCCCCGCGTGGCCCTGCGCCTCCTCCGCCGCGTCCGCGACTACGCCCAGGTGAAGGCTGACGGCACGATCACCAGCACGGTTGCCAGAGAGGCGCTGGCCTTGATGGATGTGGACGAGTTGGGGCTGGACGACATTGACCGCCGCGTTCTGCGGGCCATCATCGAAAAGTTCAGTGGCGGGCCGGTGGGCCTGGAGACGATTGCGGCCTCGATCAGCGAAGAAGCCGACACGATCATGGATGTGTACGAGCCGTACCTCCTGCAACTCGGCTTTCTGGATCGCACGCCGCGTGGCCGCACCGCCACCCGCCTGGCTTACGAACATTTGGGACTGCCGTACAAAGATAACGGGCAGGAGAAATTATTGTAGGGGCGAAGCAGTCGGAGGGTAGTTTCGCAGTTCTCCAACGTATTTGCCCGACTGCTTCGCCCCTACGGCAGATGCACGACGAATCAGGATGACACGAAATCAGGATCCAATCCGTGAAATCAGTGTAATCCGTGGTTAAAGACTATGCCAGATGCAACAACAATCGGAAAATGGATCATGATCGCCGGGGCAGTGTTGTTAGCCCTGGGCGGCCTCATCTGGTTGGTGGGCAGAGCCGGTTTGCCCCTGGGCCGCCTGCCGGGCGACATTCGTATTGAACGCGGCGGCTTCTCGTTTTACTTTCCGCTGGCTTCATCTATAATAGTCAGCATCGTGCTGACCATCCTCCTAAACTTGGCGGCGCGATTGCTCAAGCGATGAACACTTCCGACTTCGATTACACCCTGCCGCCCGATCTGATCGCTCAGACGCCGATTGAGCCGCGCTACGCCTCGCGCCTGATGGTGCTCAACCGGGCCACCAACGCCATCGTCCACGGCAAGTTCGGCGACATTGATCGGTATCTTCGTCCTGGCGACTTGTTAGTGCTGAACGACACCCGTGTGCTTCCGGCTCGCATCCAGGCGCACAAGAGCACGGGCGGGGCGGTGGAAATTTTGATGTTGCGCCGCCGCGCCCCGCTTACCTGGGAAGTGATGGTAGGCGGCAAGGGCGTGCGGCTGGGCACCAAGTTGGAAATGGATGCCAAGCCTGGCTTCTCAGCGATTGTCATGGAAGAGCTTGACGGGGCGCGGCGGCTGATTCAATTTTCCGAGCCGGTTACGCCGTTGTTGCCAATTGTGGGCGAAGTTCCCCTGCCGCCTTACATCCACACTCATCTCGCCGACTCGGAACGGTATCAAACGGTCTTTGCCCGAACGCCCGGCTCCGCCGCCGCGCCCACCGCCGGCCTGCATTTCACCGAAGCCTTGCTGGCCTCGCTGGCCGCCGCCGGAGTACGTCAGGCTTACGTTACACTTCACATCGGGCTGGACACGTTTGCGCCCGTGGCTGAAGCGCAAGTTGAGCAACACAAGATTCACACCGAGTGGTGCCATCTGCCGCGCGAGACGGCCAAGGCCATCAACGAGACGCGGACTAAAGGCGGGCGGGTGGTGGCCGTGGGGACAACGGTCACGCGCGTGCTGGAAACCGCCGCCCGCTTCTCGGCCAACGACGACGCGCTGGCCACTGAAACCAAGCCGCTCGATCAGTATCTAAGCAGACCGTCGCGCAAACTACAACTCCTCCAACCCGTCGTCGGCAACACCGACCTATTCATCACCCCGGGCCATTCATTCCAGGCCGTGGACGCCCTCATTACTAATTTTCACTTGCCTCGCTCCACCCTCCTCATGCTCGTCGCCGCCTTTGCTGGCCGCGATCGAATCCTGGCCGCCTACGAAGCCGCCAAAGCCGAACGCTATCGCTTTTACTCTTTTGGCGATGCAATGTTGATTTTGTAAGGGCGAAGCATACTTCGCAGGGTGGAGTCCTGAAGTTCGCCAAACATTTCTTGCGAATCAGCAGCCCGGCCAATGATTGTCGTTAGCCTCTCGAATGTCAGCCTGACGCTGGGCGCGCACCCGATCTTCAAAAACCTGACCTGGGAGATTCAACATGATCAGCGGATCGGTTTGATCGGCCCCAACGGCGCCGGGAAATCGTCTCTGTTTAAGTTGATCGTTGGCGAACACACCCCGGAGCACACTCCCGATGGGAGCGGGATGATCGTCAAGGCCAAAGGGGTCACCGTCGGCTACTTACCCCAGGACCCGGACTTCGATCCGGCTTCCACTGCTTTGGCAGTTGCCTTGTCAGGCAACACCCGCCTGATCGACGTCGAAGCGCAGTTGGCCCGAATCGATTCGCGTCTGGCCGACCCTGCTGTTTACAACAACCCCAAAGCACTGACTCGTTCTGTGGAAGATCAACAAAGATTATTGGATGAGTTTGCCGCGCTCGGCGGTGAAGGTTACGAGTCGCGGGTGTGCACCACCTTGCTAGGGCTGGGCCTGCGCGAGTCGGATTTCGACAAACCGATTGGCGTGTTGAGCGGCGGGCAGAAGAAACTGGTAGGGCTGGCGCGATTGATGATGGCCCGGCCCTCGGTGCTCCTGCTTGACGAGCCGGATAATCACCTCGACCTGGCCGGCAAAGCGTATCTCGAACGACTCATCA
>CAYSIV010000065.1:15958-19319 GCA_964431175.1 uncultured Anaerolineales bacterium | reverse complement strand
CCCGGCGCGGTGGTCATCATCTCGCACGACCGTTATCTGCTGGATGCTGTCGTCACCCACATCACCGAACTCGAAGACGGCAAGCTCACCACATTCGCTGGCGACTATTCGCTGTTCATCCTTGATAAAGAAGAGAAGCTGGCGCGGCAGGCCGAGTTGTATCACGTTCAGCAACGCGAGATTGGCCGCATTGAGGCCGCCATCAAGCGCTACGCGATCTGGGCCAAGGTGTACGATAGCGAGAAGTTTGCCAAGCGGGCCAAGGCGATTCAAAACCGGCTGGACAAGATGGAGCGAATCGATCGGCCCACGCTGGAGCGGCGGCGGATGGAATTGGCGCTAAGCGGCTGGCGGGGCTCAACTAAGGTGCTGGAATTGATCGGCCTGAAGAAGTCGTTTGGCGCCTCGTCGCCCCTGCGCGGCGTGAACCTGCTGGTGCGTCATGGCGAGCGCGTTGGATTGATCGGCGCGAACGGGGCCGGCAAATCGGTGCTTTTGCGCCTGATCATGGATCAGGAGTCGCCGGATGCAGGCGAAGTGAAGATCGGGCCGAGCGTGAAGACCGGCCATTACGCTCAAGAGCACGAGACGTTGAATTTTGCCCAGACGCCGCTACAGGCTGTGCGCCTGGCTCGACCGCTCAGCGAAGGGAACGCCGTTTCGTTTTTGGGGCGCTATCTGTTCCCGTACCGGCAAGCTACGCAGAAAATTGGCGACCTGTCGGGCGGTGAGCGGAGCCGTTTGCAGTTGGCCTTGCTGGTGCTCTCGGATGTGAATTTTTTGCTATTGGATGAGCCGACCAATAATTTGGACATCGCCTCTGCCGAAGTGCTGGAGAACGCCCTGGCCGAGTTTGAGGGCACAGTGCTTGTCATCTCGCATGACCGCTATTTTCTCGACCGTACTGTAAACCGAATTGTGGAGCTTGAAAATGGCGCTCTCACTGAGTATGAAGGCGGTTATAGCGATTATGTGGAGAAGAAGGGAGCATAACCGTTGACACGTTCCGTAACGCCCTGAGCGGCGGAGCCAGCCGACTTTATTCTTTATTTCCCCTATATGACTTCTTTACGTTTCCTTTACGGCTTTGAAAAAACAGAGGTGCTACAATCAGCACCATAGACTGAGCACTCATCGGAATCTTAGAACAACCATCTTACCCTCACACAAGCGATAAACTCTATGCATTCTGTCCGCCTGTTACTTGTCGAAGATAGCCCCGATGTAGCCCAACTGACCCAAGAATATCTGGAGATGAAGGCGGGGTATAAAGTTGATACTGTTGCTCATGTTGCCGATTTCTGGGCCCGGGTGTTGGCTCAGGAATACGACGCGATCCTGCTTGATTACAATCTGCCGGATGGCAATGGCCTCGAAATCCTCGAAAAGCTATCGGCTCAGGGAATTAAAACCCCGGCGATCATGATCACCGGCCGGGGTGACGAAAGAGTGGCGACCAAAACCGTGCAAGCCGGGGCCGCCGACTATGTGATCAAAACCGGCAACTATTTAGATGCCTTGCCTGAGGTTCTGGGCCGGGTGATGGAGCGAGCCAGACTCAAACGGGCCCTGGAAGAGGCAGAAACTCGCCATCGCGATCTGTTTGTGCAGGCCAGCGACGGAATCCTTGTGTGTGACACCAACGGCCTCATTTTGGAAGCAAACCCGTTGCTTTGCCGCTGGCTTGGTTATTCGCCCGCAGAACTTGCCGGTCAGTCAATTGCCAAATTGATAGATGCCGAACACCCCGAAGCTCTCCAAACCCTGTATGAAAAACTGACTTGTGAAGGGTCGCTCTTCTACGAAGATGTGTATCGCCGCCGCGACGGCTCCACCTTTCTAGTGGAAGTCAGCGCCCGATGGGTGGCCTCGCGCGGCAAGGATCACCCAGCCTTCATGCAGTTTTTTGTTCGCGACATCACCCGCCGCAAAGAAATGGAAGCGGAGAATGCCCGACTCTTTCGAGACTTGCAAAAGTCGATGGAAGCCCTGCAAACTGCTCAGGCTCAATTGATCCGGGTGGCTCGCCTCACCGCGGTGGGCCAACTGGCCGCCGGAGTTGCTCACCAGATCAATAATCCCCTGACCACCATCATTGCCGACACCCAACTCCTGCTCAAATCCATTGACCCCGCACACCCCGGTTATGCCTCGGCCTCGGCCATCTTCCAGGCCGGGTGGCGCGCCCAGCGCGTCATTCAACGCCTGCTCAACTTCTCCCGCCCCGACGAAGGCCAATTCGTCCCGACCAGTATCAACGAAACGATTATCGAATCGCTCGACCTGATCGGCGCGCACATTCAGCGCGGCGGCGTCGAACTGCAAGTCGATCTTGCGCCCAACCTGCCGGATGTGCCGGCGAGCAGTCATCAGCTTGAAGAAGTATGGATTAACTTGCTCATGAATGCGCGCGATGCTCTAACCGATGGCCGCCCGGGTCTAATCAAATTGACGTCACGCCTGAGTCGTGACGGCGACATGGTGGAGATAGAGGTCGTCGACAATGGCCAAGGGATCAGCGAAACTAACCGTGAGCAAATTTTCACCCCCTTCTTCACCACCAAAGGCGACGAGCGAGGCAACGGGCTGGGGCTGTCGGTCTGCCAGTCGGTGATCCAGAATCACAAGGGAAGTATTGTTTTTGACACAAGAGCGGGCCAGGGGACAACCTTTCTGGTGCGGTTGCCATTGGGCCGTAAAGCTGAAAGCGAGGAGACGATATGAATAGTGACATTAATAAGTCGCACATTCTGGTGGTTGATGACGAGGAGATTGTGGCTGGCTCTATTGAGCGTACCCTTCGCGCTCACGATTTTAGCGTCACTGTTGCTACCTCTGGCGTTGAAGGGCTGAGCGCCGCCCGTCGTCACCGGCCCGATCTGGCGGTGTTGGACGTGCTCATGCCCGGTATGGACGGCCTGGAAGTTTGCCGCCAGCTCCGGGCCGACCCAATCCTGGCCGACTTGCCGGTGCTCTTTCTGACGGCCCGTAGCAAGATTGAAGACAAGGTGATGGGCTTGCGCGCCGGGGCCGATGACTACCTAACCAAGCCGTTCAATGTAGACGAGCTGGTTTTGCGCATCCGGGCCATCCTGCGCCGCGGCCTGTCCAAGCAAGCCACTGAAGCGCCGCTCAACCGGATCGTCGTGCGCGAACTGGTTTTGGATTGTAAATCATTCACGGCCTCGGCGCCTCGCGGCGCGTCCCCTCTCACCCCCGTCCAATTCGATTTGCTGTACTTCCTCATGACTCACACCGGCGAAGTGTTCTCGCCAGCCAAACTCTTGCATGATGTATGGGACTATCCATTTGACGCCGGTTCGCCGGACCTGGTGCGTGTTCACGTCAAAAACGTGCGCGA
>CAYSIV010000065.1:14250-15948 GCA_964431175.1 uncultured Anaerolineales bacterium | reverse complement strand
AACTGATCCGAGCAACCCGGCCTATATCGTCACCGTGCCGGGGCATGGGTATACAATCCCGGCATAGCTTTTAACCTTATGGCGGCTCCCTTGCATATTCTGCATATTGAAGACAACGCGGACGATCAAGCTCTGGTCGCAGACGCTCTACACCAGGAATTTCCGGATTTGCACCTGGAGCAGGTTGCCGGAAAGGAAGGGTTCGACCGGGCGCTGGCGAATGGAGGCTTTGATCTTGTCATCACCGATCACTGCGTGGATGGATTGGATGGTTTGCAAGTGTTGAAGGCCGCCAAGACCCGCTGGCCCCAGTGCGCCGTCATTGTATTTACCGCCTCAGGCAATGAGGAGATCGCTGTCGAAGGGATGAAGGCCGGTCTGGACGACTACATCGTCAAATCGGCCCGGCATTTTACTCGCCTCACCCTTGCCGTGCAATCAGCTTTGGCGAAAACCCGGCGCCGTTTCGCCCTGGAGCGCTCCCAGCAAAATGAAGCGCAGGCGCTCTCTCTTCTCAATGCCTCACTGGAGTCAACCGCCGATGGCATCCTCGTCGTTGACCTGAACGGCCACATCACCCTCTACAATCGCAGATTTTTGGAGATGTGGCACATCCCCGACTCGATTGTTGCCTCGCAGAATGATGATCAAACACTGAACTTTGTGCTCAATCAGCTCAAAGAGCCAGAAGAGTTTTCCAACAAAGTAAAGACGCTCTATGCCCAGCCGGATGCCGAAATTTTCGACACCCGGGAGCTCAAGGACGGCAGAGTATTTGAGCGCCATTCTTTGCCTCAGAAAATAGGCGAGACAGTTGTTGGCCGGGTGTGGAGCTTTCGCGACATCACCGAACGTAAGCGGGATGAAGAAGAAATTCGTCGCCAGGCCACCCGGGCCGAGGCGCTGGCCCACGCCGCGGCCCGTCTTAACAGCCAACTCGACATTGATGCCGTCGTCAAAACCGTTTGCGAGGAAACGACCCGGGCCTTGAAAGTTCCGGTTGCGAGCGTCAGCTTGATCGACGCGCGGACCGGGTCGCTCCAATTTGCCGGCGGTATCGGACTGCCACCCGACGCCCACAAACGGCTCCACCCGGCGCGCCGCGCCATTTGGGAAGAGTTGGCTCAGCAATATGGTTTGCTGGGCATCATTCCAGATGTCCAGGCCGCGCCCGGACTCCTGGATTCAAGCTTCTACGCCGAACTCGGCATTCGCACTGTGGTCGGCACGGCGATGGCGCGCGAAGAACACGTCATTGGCAGTCTCATTGTCATGACCCTCCACGAGACGCGCGCTTTCACTGAAGATGAACTATCTTTATTGAGAGGCTTGGCCGATCAAGCTGCGCTGGCGGTGACCAATGCCCGATTGTTCGAAGAGGCGGATCGCCATCTCAAGCAACTTCAATCGCTCCGCAAGATCGACATGACCATCACGGCCAGCCTCGATCTGCGAACCACTCTCAATGCAATCCTTGATCAAGTGACGACCCATTTCATGGTGGACGCCGCCGACATCCTCCTGCTTAACTCGCAAACCGAGACTCTGGAATACGCCGCCGCGCGCGGCTTCCGCACTGCCGCCCTCCAGCACACCCGTTTGCAACTCGGCGAAGGTTACGCCGGGCGGGCGGCGCTGGAACAAAATGTAGTCAACATTCCCAACCTGCTCGAAGCCGCTGGTGATCTGCAACGGGCG
>CAYSIV010000065.1:0-14240 GCA_964431175.1 uncultured Anaerolineales bacterium | reverse complement strand
GCCTTTGTTGGCCGATGAAGGTTTCGTCACTTATTACGGCGTGCCGCTCATTGCCAAAGGGCAAGTTGAAGGCGTGCTCGAAATCTTTCACCGCACTCCGCTCGACCTGGAAGGGAAAATGATGGACTCCTTCCTGCAAGCTCTGGCGGCGCAGGCGGCGATTGCCATTGACAACGCCACCTTGTTTGACAGCCTGCAACGCTCGGTCCAGGCTTTGCGCGATGCTCAAATGCACCTGGTGCGGGCGGCCCGCCTCACCGCCGTCGGCGAGCTGGCCGCGGGCGTGGCCCACCAGATCAACAACCCGCTCACCACCGTCATCGCCGACGCTCAACTCCTGCTTAAGTTCGTCAGCCCAGAGTCGCCAAGCTATGCTTCGGCGGCGGCCATCTTCCAGGCCGGGTGGCGCGCCCAGCGCGTTGTCCAGCGCCTGCTCAATTTCTCTCGCCCCGACGATGGGCAATATGCCTCCGCCGATCTCAACGCCACCATCGCCGAAGCGCTTGACCTGGTAGGCGCGCACCTGACCCGAGGCGGGGTGGACTTACGCGTTAATCTTGCGTCCGACCTGCCTCTCATCCCGGCCAACGGACATCAATTGGAAGAAATCTGGATCAACCTGTTGATGAATGCTCGCGATGCTCTGGTTGAAGATCGGCCCGGGATGATTACGCTGACCTCGCGCCTCGCCCCGGCTGGCGGCGCGGTGGAAATTGAATTCGTGGACAACGGGCGCGGCATCTCCGAAGCCGACCGGGCGAACATCTTCACGCCGTTCTTCACCACCAAAGGCCTTGAGCGTGGCAACGGTCTGGGGTTGTCGGTTTGCCAATCCATCGTGCAGAATCATCAAGGCGAGATTTCGTTTGAGAGCCGAACAGGGCAAGGCACAGCCTTTTTCGTTCGCTTGCCGCTAATACGCAAATCTTGATCTCAACCAGGCCGGCGCTACTGCCGAATTCCCTCGGCGCCGGCCTCAACTCTTCATTTCTTCTTTACTTCCCCTTCACGCCCTATTTACTGACAGCCCAGCCGTCGCGGATTACACTCCTTGCAGCACTGGAGATTAAATTCGACGGCTATGATTCGACTCACGCGTCTCAACGGCAAAGAAATTTTCGTCAACGCTGAACTCATCAAGTTCATCGAAACGACCCCGGACACTATTCTCTCGCTGACCGACGACGACAAATTGAACGTACTCGAGTCGCCGGAGGAAGTTATCGCGGCCATCATTGAGTATCGGCGTAAGGCTTACGGGGCATTGCCAACCGTCGTTAATCGCCAGGACGAATAAGGGATACGCTATGGATATTGCAACTTTGGCCGGGTTGGCCCTGGCACTGATCATTGTTGTCGCGGCCAACATCATGAGCGGCGGCAGTCCCCTCCAACTTATCTCTCACCCAACCCCAATTATGCTGACTGTGTTTGGTTCGTTTGCCGTCACCATGTCCCAGTTTCCGCTTAGGGTTACTCTGTCGATCCCGAAACTCTTCGGCAAAGCCTTCAAGAAGAGTCATGAGAATGCAGCCGAGGCCGTTGAGGCCCTGGTCAAAATGGCCGACAAGGCCCGGCGCGAAGGCATCCTTTCCCTGGAAGAAGACGCCAAGAAAATCGAAGATGCGTTCCTGCGCAAAGGCGTGATGCTGGTGGTGGACGGCGTGGACGCGGCTCAGGTGCGAAGCATTCTAGAGATGGACGTTCATAACATGCACGAGCGCCACCTGAATGGCATCAACTTTTTCAACGGCGCAGGCGGCTTCTCGCCGACAATGGGCATCATCGGCACGGTAATGGAATTGATTGTGTTGATGCAACACCTCGACCAGCCAGAGGAGCTTGGCACGGGCATTGCCAGCGCCTTTTTGGCAACTTGGTGGGGGCTGGGGGCGGCAAACCTGATCTTCCTGCCACTGGGTGGCAAGCTCAAGGCCAACAGCGAAGAGGAAGTTGCCTTCCGCAAGATGCTGGTCGAAGGCGTGCTCTCTCTGCAAGCCGGTGAGAATCCGCGCATTCTCCGCGAAAAGCTGAGCGCTTTCCTGCCACCTAAAGAGCGGGCCTCTGACGAGGAGAAGAAATAATGTCCAGCAGCAGCCATGGCGGCGGCGAGAGCGGGCGTTGGCTGGTTAGCTATGCTGACCTGATCACGCTGATGATGGCCCTCTTTTTAGTGCTATACAGCCTGGGCCAAACCGATCTGCAAAAGTACAGGACGCTGGCCGAGAGTTTCCGCCGCGCTTTCAGCGGCGCAGGAGCGGCTGTGGTTGACGCGCAGATCAGCCAGGCCCCCGGCGCAGGTGTAGGAGAGGGCGAACCGTCTCCAGTGCAAGTGCTCGACTTTCCGGCTCGCCCGTCCGACACGGTGGATGTGGCGACTGACATTAGCTCGGTTCTCACCGGCTCTGGTATTTCGAGCGACGTCGTCGTCAACAACAACGCCGAAGGTGTGCTGATCTCGATCAGTGAGCAACTGCTCTTCCAGCCGGGCCGCGCCGACATTCAGCCTTCAGCTCAAACGGTGCTGGATAAATTGGCGGCGATGCTCAAGACGATCCCTAACGATGTGCGCGTGGTGGCTCACACCGATCCTACTCAGCCTACCGACCCACGCTACCCGACAAACTGGGACCTCTCGACCGCGCGCGCCGTCAATATCGTCCGCTATCTCAGCGAGTTTGGCGCCGTCGATCCGGCCCGGCTGACAGCCGCCGGTCAGGCTCAGTATCGCCCGATCTATCCCAACGACACGCCCGAGAACAGTGCCTTCAACCGCCGGGCCGACATCATTATTATTTATCCATTAGAGCAATCGTCGAATGTTTCAGGGGGCATCATCTCGCCGATCCAAATCCCTGGTATCCCCTCAGTTCCCTGAGTCCCTAAGTTCCCATGGCTCCTTCAGTTTTCGCTGCGCCGAAGGAACCATAGGAGCGAGAGGAAACGATGGAGTTGCAATAAAATGTCTGACGAAGGTAAAACCAAAAAGGAAGAGAAAAAAGGCAAAGAGCCAAAACAGCCGAAGGAGAAAGGCGGCGGCAACATCGTCGTCACCATCCTGCTGGCAATCATGGGCCTGTTATTGTTAGCTGTCATCGGCCTGGGTGTCTATATCTTTGTCTTTCCCGACGACTGGCCCAAGCCGTTCTACGTCAATCTGGAGCCGCCCGCCGCCCAGGCCGCCGAATCAACCCCGGGGCCGGCTGGAGCCGAGACCAAGCCAGAATTGCCGACGGCCCTGCCCTTGCCCGGCGAAGGGCTGATGTTTGACACCGGCACCAAGATTGTCAATTTGGCCGACCCCGGCGGGCGGCGCTACCTCAAAGTTGCCATTGTGCTGGAATTTGCCCCACATGACGCCGAGTTTTACACCCTGGCCGGTGAAGAACGTACGGCCGCCATGACTCTCTTCAGTGATGATATGGGGCTGAAAAAGCCTATTGTCGATGACTTGCTGAATACATTGATCTCAAGCAAGACGTTTGACGAGATTTATACCGTGGATGGCAAGGATGCGCTCCGGCAGGACATCATTTACAGGATCAACATTCTTCTGCCCAGTGAGCACTTGATGTACGTTTACTTTACTGAATTCGTCGTCCAATAACCTTATGCTTACCCAGGCCGAAATTGATGCTCTGCTTAGCGGGGCCATTGAATCCGAAACAGACCTGAACGAGCCACTGCCCCGGCCCATCCAGCCAACCACCTCTGGTGAAGGCGCAATCAGTGAGCGGCCCGGCAAAAGTATTCGCCCTTACAACTTCTGGTCGCCCGATCGTTTCTCTAAAGACCAGATGCGGGCGATTGAGTTGATTCACGAAGATCTGGCCGAGCGGCTCACCACCTCGCTTCCCTCGTACCTGCGGACGATATTTCGCCCGCGGCTGATTCACATCGAGCAGGGGCGGTTCGACAACTTGGCCCAGGGCATCCCGGCGAACACGCTCTACAATATTCTGGCCTTCGAACCACTGCCGGGGCGGGCCCTGCTCGTCTTCAGCCCGGAAGTCGCCTGGGTGATTTTGGAAAGATTGCTCGGGGGCAGTGGCCGCACCCCGCCTCCGGCGGCTCGTCCCCTCACCGACATTGGCCAGTCGCTCATTCGGGGCACGGTCGAATTTATGCTGAACGACGTCAAGGCGGCCTGGAACAAAGTGGTAACGCTGGAGCCCCGCCTCGAAGATGCTACGGTGAACAACCTGTGGGTGACAATGCTAATGCGCAATGCCCCGGTCGTGCTCATCACCTTTGAATTGCTGATCCAAGGGGTGACCGGCACGATGAACATTTATATGCCGCTTACCATGCTCAAACCGGTGGCCAACGGGCTGAACCCCACAGCTTGGATGAGCGGCCACGAGCAAACGCGCCCCAGCGACGAAACGCGCCAAGCTCTCACCCAATCACTGGCCGAAACGATCCTGCCCCTCTCAGTGGAACTGGGCGACGCGGAATTGACGGTGAAGCAACTCACCTCGTTGGCGCGCGGGGATGTCCTGCAACTCAACACTTCGGTTGGGCAGGAACTGATATTGAAAGTTGGAAACAAACCGCACTATCGCGCTCTACCCGGCGCCGTCGGCTCGCGCCTGGCGGTGCGCATCGTTGGCGCGGATATTGGATTTTCGGAGTAAACCATGAGTGATAAAGGCCCTGTCATTGACAACCCGGCTCCCGCGGCGCAGTGGAACAACGGCGGCGCTGACCGTCCGCAAGTCGCCGTACGTCAGGCGCAGTTTTCGATGCTCGAACAACCTACCAGTGAACCGTTGACGCCACCCAGTTCGATGGAATTGTTAATGGATGTGCCGTTGAAGGTGTCGGTGGAACTTGGCCGCACCCGCATGGCCGTCAAAGACGTGCTGGCGCTTCAGCATGGCTCGGTGGTAGAACTGGATCGGCTGGCGGGTGAACCGGTGGACGTGCTGGTGAACGACAAGCTGATTGCGCGGGGTGAGGTCGTCGTCATCGAAGACAAATTTGGCATCCGCATCACCGAAACCATTTTGCCCGCTCGCCGGGGAGATCACTGATGGCGCCTTGGCTGGCGCGCTTCCGCTCCGACCCAAGACTGCGCTGGGCGGCCATTGGCGTTGGCGTGTCGCTCCTGCTGGCGCTTCTGACCGTGAGCGCTACCGCCGAACCGGACTCACTCGTCGGGTTGACGGCGCAGATGTTTGCCAAGACGGCGCTGGTGCTGGGGCTGATGTTCCTGGCTCTGGCCGGACTCAAACGCTGGCAGGTGAGCGGGGCGCAAACCAGGCAACTTGCCATCGTCGAAACTCTACGGCTCTCACCGCGCCAGGCTTTGCATTTGGTGCGCGTGGGCGAGCGGGTGCTCCTCGTCGGCGCGTCCGACACACAAGTGTCGCTGTTGACTGAAATGGACGAAGCGGCGGTCACAGAAACAACGCCCGACTCGTTCACCGGGGTTCTTGAACAATTGCGGATGCACGTTTCGCGCGCCCCCATGACTTCGGCTCACGACTGAAGCGACAATGAACACGCGACGCACAACACGCAGACAAGCGTTTCTCCTTCTTCTTCTCCTTAGCGCCCTGCTCACCGCTTGCGCCGGCAACCCGGCCTTTGAAGCGCCGGGCGTCTCCATTTCAGTGGATGGCAACGGAAAGCCGGCGCAGGTGAGCACCGGGGTGCAACTGCTTGTCCTGCTCACCGTCCTCAGCATGGCTCCGGCCATCTTGATTCTGGCGACCGCTTTCACCCGCATCGTCATTGTGCTCTCGCTCGTCCGCTCGGCCATGGGCACGCAAGCGATTCCGCCCAACCAGGTCGTCGTCGGCCTGTCGCTGGTGCTCACCTTCTTTGTCATGGCTCCGGTGTGGGAGCAAATGAACAGTGAAGCTGTCCAGCCGTTCCTCGATGGCCGCATCACCCAGGAAGAGGCGTTTAGCGCCGGCATCCAGCCCGTGCGCGACTTCATGTTCAAGCAGACCCGGGCGAAGGACCTGGCGCTCTTCATGCAGTTGGGTGGCCTCGACCAGCCCAACTCGCCAGACGACATTCCCACCTCGGCTCTGCTCCCGGCCTTTGTGATCAGCGAACTCAAGACCGCCTTTCAGATGGGATTCGTGATCTACATTCCGTTCCTGGTGATTGATATGGTTGTCTCGTCGGCCCTACTTAGCATGGGCATGATGATGCTCCCGCCGTCGCTCGTCTCCCTGCCGTTCAAAATCCTGCTGTTCGTCATGGCCGACGGGTGGTATTGGATCGTGAAGTCTTTAGTGATGAGCTTTCGCTGATGTTTGAAGATTGGCGCCCCCTATGACCGAAGCCTACGTTCTCACCCTCGCTCAAAACGCTCTTTTCATGGTAGCCCTCATCGCCGGGCCGATGCTCATTGCCAGCCTGGTCGTCGGGGTGATCATCAGCCTCTTCCAGGCCGCCACCCAGGTGACAGAGCCGACTCTGACTTTTGTGCCGAAGTTGGTAGTGACCGGCCTGGTGCTGACGCTCTTAGGGTCGTGGATGATTCAACAACTGCTTACTTACACGGTGGCGCTATTCTCCTCGCTTGCCGAACTGGCGCGATAACAAGATGATCCCTTCCACGCAAAACTCCGTCATTGTCGAGACCATCCTCAAGGATGTGAATCGGCTCCGCCCTCTGCCCGCCGCCACCACCCAGGCCATTCAAATGCTGGCCGACCCGAATATGGACATCAAGCGGCTGGGGCAAGTTCTGCAAAGCGATCAGGTCATCGCCGCCCAGATTCTGAAGCACGCCAACTCAGCCTATTGTGGCGGGTATTCCTCTTGCGCCACTGTGGCCGATGGCATCGTTCGCATTGGCATCAACCACTTGAAAAGCGTGTTGTTTGCCGCAGCCGCTAATGGCCCGCTCATGGCGCGCTTGAGCGGCTATCAAATGAAAGACGGCGAATTGTTTCGGCACTCGTTCGTGACGGCCACCACGGCCAGGCGACTCGCCGCCCTGATCAATTACCCTGACCCCGAAGAAGCGTACGCCGCCGGACTCTTGCACGACATTGGCAAACTTTTGCTCGACCGGCACGTTCAGCCGCGCTATCAGGCCATGGCCGCTGACGTCAAGCAGGGGATGGCGATCATCGAGATCGAGGAGCGCCACCTGCACACTGATCATGCCACGATTGGCGGGTTGATGGCCGAACGCTGGGCTTATCCTCCAGCGCTGGTGAATGCCATTCGTTATCACCACGCGCCTACTTTGACCCAGCAACCCCGGCTGGCGGCACTGGTGAACCTGACGAACATCCTCGTTTTGCAGTCCGGCATCGGCCTCACCCCGCTGGGCATCCCGCCGTTGTCGCCCGACCTGCCAGACTTGCTTCGCATCTCTGAAGACCAACTCGGGCGGCTGGCCCACACCCTGCGCCCCGAAATCGAGTCGGCCACCCGCCAGTTTGAGGCGCGGATGAAAACCGCGTCGGCCAAACCCCAGAGTCAGGGCCTGCTCTCCGGCCTTGACTGATTCATTTTTCCTTTAGTCTCCCTTCACGGCCAGTTTACTGATTAAACTGCGCCCACGCTGTAGACTGGCAGTATGTTGGTTTCCATTGCAAGGGCTCAAGATTATTTTCTCGTTCTCACCCGCCTCCTGGCCATTCTCTCGGCCGTGCCGGTACTGGGCGGGCGGACGATCCCAGCCCAGGTGAGGTTGGGGCTGGGCCTTCTGCTGGCGGCGGTGATCATTCCCTCGCCCATACCTGTGGAGCAAGTTGACAACTCGTTCTACGAGCCGCTCATGCCCTACTTGTGGGATGTGGCTCGCGAACTGATCACCGGCATTTTGGCGGGCACGGCTCTCCGGTTGGCCTTCATGGCCTTTGAAGTCGCCGCAATCTTCATGGGCCAGAGCGTCGGCTTCAGCGCCGGAACCCTGCTCAACCCCGCCTTCGACTCTTCCAGCACCGCCTTCGATCAACTTTACACATTGTGCGCGATTTTGCTTTTCCTGGTCATCGACGGTCACCATCAAGTTCTGCAGGGTGTGGCTCGCACGTTTACGGTTGTGCCCTTGCGTTCGCTGGCGTTAACGGCAGGCGGCGAAGATCAGCTCATCCGGCTGTCGGCAGGTATGTTCCTCTCGGCGGCGCAGATGGCTCTGCCGGTGGTGGCGGTCATGCTCCTGCTGGATGTGGCCTTTGGGTTGGTGGCGCGCGTTGCGCCGCAAGTCAATATTTTCTTTATTGAAGCGCCAGCCAAAATGGGCGTGGGCCTCTTGACCCTCTCGGCAGTCATGCCGCTCCTCATCCCGGCTATGACGACGTTGTTCGACCGGATGACAGTTCAGATGGTGCAGTTGATACGGTGAGCCATGTCTGAGAAGACCGAAGCCCCCACTCCCCGCCGCCTTGGCGAGGCGCGCGAAAAAGGCCAGATCGCTCGAAGCCCGGAAGTGAACGCCGCGTTGATGATGGTGGCCGCCTTCTGGATGTTGCGCGGCCAGACAAACAACATTGCTCAAATGCTGAACGAGGTGATGCTAAACACCCTCTCTCACTTGCCGTCGAGTGAATTGACCTTGGAGGCGGTGAGCGATATGGGATTGAGCATCGCCCTCAAGGCGTTGCTGGCCATAGCCCCGTTTGTCATCGGTCTGGCCGCTGTGGGTGTGGTGGCCAGTGTGGTGCAAACCGGCGGCTTGTTCGTTCCCGGCCTGGCTGTCCCCAAGCTGGAACGCATCAATCCCCTAGCCGGGTTTCAACGCATCTTCTCTAGCCAGGGCCTGGTGGAAGTGGGCAAAGCGCTCGCCAAAGTGGCCGTCGTTGGCTGGGTGGCCTACAGCACGCTGAGCGATCAAGCGCCCAATTTGCTGAAGCTGGGCACGATGGGTTTGCGCCCTGGAATCTCCCTACTGGTTGACACGGCCTTTGGCCTGGGCACTCGCACCGCAATGGCTTACATCGTTATCGCCGCGCTTGATTATGCCTACCAGCGCCGCCAATGGATGAGCCGACTCAAGATGTCGCGGCATGACATCCTCCAAGAGATGAAAAGCTCGGAAGGCGACCCGCTTCTCAAGATGCGCGTTCGCCAGCAACAACGCCGCCTGGCCCGCCAGCGGATGATGGATCGTGTGCCTAAAGCCAACGTCGTCATCATCAACCCGACGCACTTTGCGGTGGCCCTGATGTACGACAAGGCCAAAATGTCTGCGCCCAGAGTAGTGGCCAAAGGAACCTTGCTGATGGCTCAACGCATTGTCGAGATCGCCCGCGCCCACAACGTGCCTGTTGTGCAAAATGTGCCGCTGGCTCGGGCCCTCTATTCCGGCGTTCAGATCGATCAGGAAATTCCACCGGCGCTCTACCAGGCCGTGGCCGAAGTGCTGGCCTTCGTGTTCAGTCTCAAGAGGAAGTCAGCTCGAAGTTACGCGCAATCTCCACGCGAAGCGTCTAATTCCTAATCCTTTTATGACTGTCATTCCCGCCACCCCGCCGCCTCTCACCGGTTTCCGAGCTCTGATTCGCTCGAACGACGCCATCCTCGCCGTCACCGTGCTCATCATTCTGGCGTTGATGATCCTGCCTCTGCCGCCGTTGATGCTGGACTTGCTCATCGCCTTCAACTTTGCGCTCTCGGCGGGCATCATTCTCATCGCTATGTACACTCGCGAGCCGTTGGATTTTTCGGCTTTCCCGTCGGTGCTTCTGCTCATCACCTTGCTCCGGCTGGGGTTGAACGTGGCGGCTTCCCGGTTGATTTTGTTGGAAGCCGACGCGGGCAAAGTGATCGCCACTTTCGGCAATCTGCTGGTTGGCGGCAATTACGTAGTGGGCGTAGTCGTCTTCCTCACCCTGATGATCATCCAGTTCGTGGTTATCACCAACGGCGCCGGGCGCGTGGCCGAAGTGGCCGCCCGCTTCACCCTTGACGCCATGCCTGGCAAACAATTAGCGATTGACGCTGACCTCAACGCCGGTGTCATCACCGAAGCCGAGGCCCGCCGCCGCCGACGGGTGATCGAAACCGAGGCCGACTTCTATGGGGCAATGGACGGCTCCAGCAAGTTCGTCCGCGGCGACGCCATCGCCGCCGTCGCCATTGTGCTGGTCAACATCATCGGCGGCTTTTTGGTGGGCATGTTCCAACTCAACCTCACCCTGCTCGAAGCTCTGCAGACCTACACCCTGCTCACCGTCGGCTCCGGCCTGGTGGTGCAAATCCCGGCTCTGCTGGTCTCCACTGCCGCCGGCCTCATCGTCACCCGCTCGGCCTCCGAAGAATCGTTGGGCGATGACGTGCTGGGGCAGTTGGGCAACCCGAGCGCGCTAGGCGTTGTCACCGTGCTGTTGCTGGGGATGATGCTCATCCCCGGTTTACCTAAGGCTCCGTTCTTGTTTATGGGGCTATCCACCGGAAGCGCGGCCTACTTCATTTTGCGCAAGAAAGATCGCCAGGCCGCGCAGGTCGAACGCGACGCTATTGCAAATGCGCCCGCCGCGCCTGCCGAGTCGCCAGACGATGTCAACGGCCTCCTCGCGGTTGACCCGCTTGAGCTTGAGATTGGTTACGGGCTGATCCCGCTCGTCGGCGAAGAACGGGCCGAGAATCTCCTGCGGCGCGTCACCGCCATTCGCCGCCAAATGGCGACCGAGTTAGGCATTGTTTTACCCAAAGTTCGCATTCGCGACAACCTGACCCTTCCGGCACATGCCTATCGCATTAGATTGCGCGGCGAGGAAATCGCGCGCGGCGAGATCATGATGGATCGCTTCCTGGCCATCGGCGTGGCCGAGGAGGCGAACACACTGCAAGGCATCAAGACGACCGAGCCGGCCTTTGGCCTCCCGGCAATGTGGATCGCCGAAACGCAACGCGGCCAGGCTGAACTCGCCGGTTATACCATCGTCGATCCCATCTCGGTCATTACCACTCACCTCACCGAGATCATCCGCCTGCATTCGTGGGTGTTGTTGGGCCGCCAGCAAACACAGGAACTGCTCGACCGGGTGAAGAAGGACATGCCGGCCGCCGTGGACGGCCTCATTCCCGAATTGCTCAGCCTTGGCGAAACGCAGGATGTCTTGCGCAACTTGCTCCGCGAACGCTTGCCCATCCGCGACATGCCGACCATCCTCGAAGTGTTAGCGAACAACGCCCGCCTCACTCGCGACCCCGACGTGCTGGCCGAGGCCGCGCGGCAGAGCATGGCCCGCACCATCACCAACCTGTACAAGCATGAGGATGGCCGTTTGCACGTGATCACCCTGGCCCCGGCCCTCGAAGCGCAACTCAAGGCAACGCTTGCTTCTTCTGAGCGCGGCCTGAACCTTCAGCTCGACCCGGCCCGGGCGCACGCCTTGCTTCGTAAGACCGGCGATGAGATGGAGAAGATGGCGGCTCAAGGCTACCAACCCATTCTGCTCTGCGCCCGCGAAGTGCGCCTTGTCTTCCGGCGCTTTGCCGAGCGCGCTCTGCCCAACTTGATGGTGATGGCTTTTTCGGAGATCGCGCCCGGGGTGCAGGTGCAAGCCCACGGCGTGGTGGATTTGTAATGGCTGATATTCGATTAGAGAGTTGACGATGAATCCACTTCCATCGGAGATGACGGCCGGCGTAAAAACTTATCGCGCGCCTTCCATGCCAGAAGCTTTGGCCAAGGTCCAGGCCGACCTCGGCTCGGAAGCGCTGGTGTTGGCCGCCCACAAAGTGCTGGCCGGCCCCGCGTGGCAAATATGGCGCAACCCGGAGATCGAAGTGCTGGCCCTGCCTGGCGGGGCGCAAAGGGAAGAGCGAAAAGAAACGCCGCCTGCGCTCCCGACTCCCCGTCACGTGGCTAAGCACCCTGAGCGAAGCGAAGGGGCGTCGCCCGCCGCCTTTGCCTGGCCCGGGCCATTGAAGCGCGTGCATGCCCAACTCCTTGCTCAAGGCATTGACCGAGAGTTGGCCGGGCAAGTTGCCGCCAATGCGGCGGAGATGCTTGGCCCGCGCGCCCTGGGCGACGACCAACATGTGCGCGACTTTGTTGCCGGTGAACTGACCACCCGCCTGCTTACTGGTGAGTATCTGCCCCGCAAAGGTGAACAGCGCCTTGTCGTTCTCGTCGGTCCAACCGGTGTGGGCAAGACCTCAGCGGCAGCCAAGTTAGCCGCTTATGCCCATTACATTCTGGGCCGGAGCGCCGCCATCATAAGCCTGGATACGTTTCGCATTGGCGCACTGGCCCAAATCAACACCTTCGCCGAAATCCTGCGCTTGCCGCTCACTGTCGCCTACACACCTGCCGATTTGAACGAGGCGCTGGATGAACATAAGGCAACCGACGTGATCATCATTGACACTCCAAGCCGCAACCCGCGCCGCGCGGTCGAGATCGTGGAACTGGCCGCCTTGTTGGCCCCGCTCCCAAGTTCGCGTCGAACTTTCCTCGTAGCCAGCGCCACGGCCAAACTAAATGATATGGCAGATGCCGAAGCGGCCTTCCGTGGTCTGGAATTGAATGGACTGCTGTGCACCAAACTCGACGAGACGGGCACTCATGGCAGTTTGTATTCGCTGTCTTACCGCACCGGCCTGCCCATCAGCTATTTTTGTTCGGGGCCGCGGGTGCCTCAGGATATTGAACCGGCTTCTGCCGAGAGGTTGGTTGAACTACTGTTGAGGTGATGATTATGGCTGAACAATCAGAGACACAACCGCTTGCCAAACCTGAGGCGCAATCCCAAGAACTCTTCCTGCCCGCGCCGTTACTGCTGGACGCAGTGCGTTATTTGGTGGAGTTAGGAGCTGTTGTCTTCGCGCTGATGGTTTTTGCCATCAGCCTGGTCAACGGCGCCGAGCCGTTTGCCGCTGGCGCCCGGGCCGCGGCGGCGCTGTTTGCCATCGGCATGTTGGGCTGGATTGTCACCTATCTGCTCGCCAACACGTTTCTGTGGTTGCTCGGCACTTTGAAGCCGAAAACGAAAGAGGAAACGCCACCCATCAGTACGAAATCGTGGGAAGCCTGAGAGGATTTTGGATTGCGGATTTTAGATTGTAGATTGAACTCAATCCAAAATCCAAAATCAAAAATCCAAAATCTGAAATGACTTTAGTTGATGACTCTGCCCTTTGGGCCCGGTACGCCGCCAACCATGAGGCCGCCATTCGCGAGGAACTTATCCTGCGCTACGTGCCGCTGGTGCGGTTTGTGATTGGCCGGCTGGGTATCGAATATGGCGCTGAATATGACGACCTGGTGAGCCAGGGCTTGCTCGGCTTGATTGATGCCGTAGATCACTTTGACCTCGAACGCGGCACCAGCTTTAGCACCTATGCCACCTACCGCATTCGCGGGCGCATTCTCGACGGCCTGCGCTCACTCGATCTGCTCTCGCGCCCGGCCCGCCAGCGCGTCCGCCAGCTTCAAACGGCGATGAATGATCTGCATCAGCAACTGGGCCGGGCGCCGGAAGAGGCAGAACTGGCCGCGCATCTTGGCCTGGAAACGACGGCCGTGCGGCATACTTTGAACGATGCCGGGCGCGTTCTACTTTCGCTCGACTCACCCGGCGAAGATGATGACTCCGACTTGCACGAGTCGCTGGCTGACGATTCCGAAAGCCCGCTTGAGGCATTGGCCGAGAATGATCTGCGGGCCGAACTTCTGCAGGCCATCACCAGCCTGCCGGAGCGCGAACAGCAGATTCTTTCACTCTATTATCGCGAAGAGTTGACGATGAAAGAGATCGGTCAGGTGCTCGATCTCTCCGAGTCCCGGGTGTGCCAGATTCACGCCAAAGCCGTGCTGGCTTTGCGCTCGGCGCTTCAAACGGAAACGCTTCGAACTGAGTCGGAGGCCGTTCTATGACCAGCCCGGTGTCATCGTCGTCCGATCTCCTGCGTGGCACAGCTTACCTGGCCGCCCTGGCCCGCCGCGCCGCCTTCACCTCTAATGATCCTGCCGCGCGTGAACAAGCCCTCAAGCTCACGCCAGTGGCAAAAGAGCTGAAAGGGCTGGCGAATCAGATGCGCAATACGGCCCCGCCGCCCGCCCCTGCCGCTGTGTCTGCGCCGGACTTTCAGGCGCTCATGGCCGCCGCCGCCAAAAAGCAAGAGCCGGTGACGACGCTTATCAGCGACTCGCTGGATCGTTTTGACGTGGCCCTGAGCATGGCCCGGGGCGGTTCCAACGCCCTGGAAATTGCCAAGTCCCTCGGCCTCACCCGGGGCGAAGTGGACTTGATTATCAACATTGCGAGCCAGAAATGAAACGTCTGCTTATTGCTTTCATCATTGTTCTAAGC
>CAYSIV010000064.1:8924-22904 GCA_964431175.1 uncultured Anaerolineales bacterium | reverse complement strand
CCGGGCCGCCCCAATGTTATTGCCATGTATACGACGGCGGACGGTGGACGGCAGACAACTGACGACCTTCGTCCATCGTCGGTCGTCGGTCGTCCAACATTGATGTTTGAGGGCCACACCGACGTTGTCACCGAAGGCGACCCGGCGCTGTGGACCGACCCGCCGTTCAGCGCGACAATCCGCGATGGCCGGATTTACGGGCGCGGCGCAAACGACATGAAGGCCGGGCTGGTATGCGCGATGATCGCCGTCAAAGCCATTGCCCAAAGCAGTGTCAAGTTGGGCGGGGACATTCTTATCGGCGCGCTGTGCGATGAAGAGGGGCGGATGATCGGCGTCAAGCACTTTGTGGAGCAAGGCTGGGCGGATCGCGCCTCGGCGGCCATCATCTGCGAGCCGGAAGAGAATCATTTGTGCATCACCCAGAAAGGCGTGATGTGGATCAGGGCGACCATTCGCGGCGTCATGGCCCACGGCGCAATGCCGCTCACTGGTGTCAACACGGCTTACCCGATGGCGCGTTTTCTGACGATGGTTCATAGCCTGGAAGAACGCGAGATTGCTTTGCATGGAAGGCATGACGCGAACGCGCTGGGCCAGCCGAGCATCACCCCAAACATCTTGCTCTCGCCTGTACGCGGCGCTGGTGAAGCCCAGAACAATGTCATGCCCGGCGCGACCGAAGTCGTGCTCGACTTTCGCCTCATCCCCGGCCAGAACCCGGAGATATTGGCGAAACAGGTAGAGAGCCTGTTGGCGGCGGCGACGGCGGTTGATGATCGATTAGATTACACGATGGAAGTGTTGGAAGTTCGCCACCCCACCAAAACCGAGGCCGGGGAGGCCGTCGTGGCCTCGCTGGCCTCCGCCTTCACCGACCTCACCGGAACTGCCCCTGTATACGGCGGCGTCCCCGGCTCCACCGACGGCACGATCCTCAATGCCCGCAAAGGCATTCCTATCGTCACTTGCGGGCCAGGTGACATCCACATCCCACACCATGTTGACGAGTGGGTGAGCATTGACGAGATCAAGCTGGCGGCTCGGATGTACGTGCTGGCGGCGATGCGGTTTTTGGGAGTCTCTGAGTGACACGAAGACACGAAGGCACGAAGGCACGAAGAAAAAACTTGGTGGCTTTGGTAACTACTCAGCCTAATGCTACCTGTCATTCCCGCGCGTTTTTAGTGGGAATCCAGTCGCCTGAGCGATATCAATGGCTCATTGTCAATCTGGATGCCCGATAAAGGCACTCGGGCATGACAAGGGAAGTGGCGTTCCCTTGACTGGCTGATTAGTTACTGGCTTTGTGCCTTCGAGCCTTCGTGTTTGATAATGCTCAAACTTCTCCGCCAATTTCTTAGCCGAAGGATGCCTATGAACGGAACGCTTACTGATGTGCCCGGTTTGAAAGTGGGGCATTGGACGAATCTTGAAGCTGCCACCGGTTGCACGGTGGTGCTTTGCCCTCAGGGGGCAGTAGCTGGGGTAGATGTGCGAGGCTCCTCGCCGGGCACACGCGAGACCGATCTGCTTAATCCAATTGCCCTAGTGGACAAAATTCACGCGGTGATGATTGGCGGCGGTAGTGCTTATGGCTTGGCGGCGGCGGATGGGGTGATGCAATGGTTGGAAGAGCATAACTATGGCTTTGATCTCGGTTTTGTCAGAGTCCCGATTGTGCCAGCCGCTATTTTGAACGATTTGTGGATTGGGTCTGCTAAAGTGCGCCCGAATGCGCCCGCTGGTTATGCCGCTTGCCAGTCAGCCACGGCTGGCCCAGTGCCTTTGGGCAGTATTGGGGCTGGAACCGGCGCAACGCTCGGCCATGTATTGGGGTTTAATCAAATGACCAAGAGCGGGCTTGGCTCGGCCAGCAAGCAAATCGCTGGCGGAATCGTGGTGGCGGCATTGACAGCCGTCAACCCTTTTGGCAACGTGTACGATCCAAAGACTCAGGAAGTAATCGCCGGGACGCGCCGCCCGGGTGGCAAGGGTTTCCTGGATTCAGAGGAGTTTATTGAGTCTATGGTCGGGCAAATGGTGGCCCAACTCGCGGCGGGGCGGAACACCACGCTGGCAGTAGTAGCGACCAATGCGGCACTAACAAAAGCCGGGGCAACAAAAGTGGCTCAGATGGCTCATGACGGTTTGGCCCGCACCATCCGCCCCATCCACACCATGTTCGACGGCGACACGGTCTTCGCTCTCTCGTATGGCGACAAACAGGCCGATGTGTCACTCATTGGCACTTTGGCCGCCGAGGTGCTGGCCGAAGCCGTGGTTTCAGCCGTCACAACCGCCGAGTCATTGGCCGGAATTCCAGCGGCGCGAGACCTTGCGCCACAATAGTTATAGGAGGTGACTAGGGGAAACGTTACAGGCATTCTACGTCAGAGGCGCGCGAGTTTTAATCGTATTCTTTCATTTCAACTTTTCAAACTTGGAGGAGACTCGTCATGACCACCATGGATCTCAAAAGCACTTTCACAGTTCGGCGGATCGTGATCACCGGCGTGTTGTCGGCCATCGCCATCTTGCTGGGCGTCACCCGACTGGGCTTTATCCCCGTGCCCAATACCACCGGCAACGCAACCATCATGCACGTCCCGGCCATTATCGGCGGCGTGTTGGAAGGCCCGGTTGTCGGCTTGATCATCGGCGGCATCTTCGGCGTTTATAGCTTGTTGCAGGACACCACCGGCCTGTTCAAGAATCCACTGGTGTCAGTGGTTCCACGTTTGCTAATCGGTGTGGTCGCCTACTACAGTTATGCCGCCGTGAAGAAATCCAACGAATACCTGGCCCTCATCGTGGCCGGCGTGGCGGGAACTCTGACCAACACGATCTTGGTCGTCGGCGCGCTGGTGGGCTTACAGCTTATCCCGGCGGCGGTTGTGCCAACGATTATTCCGCAAGCCATCGCTGAAGTGATCATCGCCGCCGTCATCACCGTCGCCGTTGTTGCTGCTTGGAAGCGCATTGACACCGGGGCCGGCAAGTCGTCCGTCTGATCACACGCCGCTTTCAACGAATGCCCCAGGGGGCAAAACGGACAAACGGATGGGGCGCAATAACCATCCGTTTGTCTGTTTAATTGGCTAATCCGATTGCCCGGCACCACCACGCAGCCAGCCTGTGTATAATTGATGGCAACAAGGAGACTCCCATGACCCCCGAAGAAATCGTTGCCCTCACCAAAAAGCACTCATTTTTTTCCTGGTCGGCTCAGGATGCCGTTAACCCGATTCCAATGGTCAAGGCCAAAGGCGTTTATTTCTGGGACGCCTATGGCAAGCGCTATCTTGACCTGAACTCGCAGTTGATGTGCGTCAACATCGGCCACGGCGATCAGCGGGTGATCGACGCCATCAAAGCCCAGGCCGAAGAACTGGCCTACGCCGGGCCAAGCATGGCCACCCGTGTCCGGGCCGAGATCGGCCAACTGCTGGCCGAAGTGACGCCCGGCGACCTCAAGAAGTTCTTCTTCACCCTCGGCGGCGCCGAAGCCAACGAGAACGCAATCAAGATGGCGCGCGGCTTCACCGGGCGGCAGAAAATCATCGCCCGCTACCGTTCCTATCACGGCTCCACCGCCGCCGCCATCACTCTCACCGGCGATCACCGCCGCTGGGCCAACGAACCCGGCATCCCCGGCGTCATCCGCGTTTTCGATCCTTACAAGTATCGCAGTCAGTTGTATCAGGAAGGTGACAGCGACGAAGCCTTTGCCCGTAAGTGCCTGGATCAAATGGAAGAAGTGATCATGTACGAAGGGCCGCATACCATCGCCGCCGTCTTCATTGAAACTGTCACCGGCACCAACGGCATCATCATCCCGCCTGAGGGCTATCTGCAAGGCCTGCGCCAGATTTGCGACAAATACGGCATCCTGCTCATCTGCGACGAAGTGATGTGCGGCCTGGGGCGCACCGGCGAGTGGTTTGCCGTTGATCACTGGGGTGTCGTGCCCGACCTGGTCACGATGGCCAAAGGCCTCACTTCGGCTTATATGCCACTGGGAGCGGTTGCCATCAGCGAAAAGATCAGCGACTACTACAAAGACAAGGTGTTTTATGGCGGCCTGACCTACAGCGCCCATCCGATGAGTTTGGCCGCCGCCGTCGCCAACTTGAAGGTGTTGAAGGAGGACGACATCGTGGGCAACTCGAAGCGGGTGGGCAAAGTCATGGCCGGCCTGCTGGACGATCTCAAGGCCGAGCATCCGTCGGTGGGCGATGTGCGCTCCATCGGTTTGTTTGGAGTCATCGAGTTGGTGAAGAACCGGAAGACCAAAGAGCCAATGGCCCCTTACGTCGGCCCCAGCCCGGAGATGGCGAAGTTGGGCGCGTATCTCAAAGAAAACGGCATTTATAATTTCACCTGGCGCAACATGCTCCACACCAACCCGCCGCTTTCCATCAACGAAGCTGAACTGCGTGAGGCGTTTGAGGCCATCAACAAGGCGCTGGAGATTACGGACAAGGCGGTGACAGAGTGAGCCGAGTGAAACGTAAAACGTCAAACGTAAGAGTTTACGTTTCACGTTTGACGCTTTACTTTGACGAATGACTGATATAGACACTTCCACTTCCGAGCAGCTTGGTTCTTGCCCCAACTGTGGCGGCGTGTTTGCGTCGATACGGATTGGGCCTTACGTCGTTGATCGTTGCCAGAAGTGCGCCGGCCTGTGGCTGGACGAGCATGAGTTGGAGCGCATTCTGGCGATCGATCACAGCGCCCTGAAGCAGAAGCGCGCCAGCACCGACCCTGGCCTCAACAAGTCGGGCAAGAAGGGCCGGTGCCCGCGCTGTGGCGGTATCCTGATCAAACTGACTAACTTGCGGGCCAACGTCACCACCGACTCGTGCACCATTTGCTACGGCGTGTTTCTCGACGCGCACGAACTCGACGCCTTTGACCACCCCAACCTGGCCGGCCGGGTTGGCCAGCTCCTCCGCAAACTTGTCGGGCGGGGCTGATGCCAATCTCTAATTCTCCACTCTCTAATTTCCGCGTCGTTGATCTCACTGAAGCCCTCGCCGGCCCTTACTGCACCATGATGCTCGGCGACCTGGGCGCGGATGTGATCAAAATTGAACGCCCTGGCGGGGGCGACCAGTCGCGCAAGTGGGGGGCCAGACGGCCCGACGGTGAGAGCGCCTACTTCTGCTCCACCAATCGCAACAAGCGCAGTCTGACCCTCGATCTCAAACAACCCATGGCTCAGGACGTCATGCGCCGCCTGCTCGCCACCGCCGACGCGCTGGTGGGCAACGTGCCGCGCTTCGACAGCCTCAAGCGCCTCGGCCTGCATCCCGACGATGTGCGTGCCGCCTATCCAAAGCTCATCTACTGCGCCATCTCCGGTTACGGCCACAGCGGGCCGAACGCCGGGCTGGGGGGTTACGACCTTGTGGCCCAGGGTGAGGCAGGGCTAATGTCGCTCACCGGCACACCCGAGTCTGCTCCCATTCGTTACCCGATTCCGTTGGCCGACATGACGACGGGCATGTACTCGGCGCTGGCGATCCTGGCGGCGGTGAGTGCGCGAGGGGCGACCGGCCAGGGCCAGTTCATTGACATGACCCTGCTCGAAAGTCAGGCCGCCTGGACGACAATTGTGGCCGCCGATTACTTTGCCACCGGCTACCCGCCCAACCCCATTGGCAACGATCATCCCAGCATCGTGCCCTATCAAGTCTTTCACACTACCGACAAACCCATCATCATCGCCGTAGGCACCGACAAGTTGTGGGCCGCTTTTTGTGAAGCGCTTGGCCTCGGCCCGAACGTGCGCGACGACCCGCGCTTTGCCGACAACCCGGCCCGCGTCGCCAACCGCCAATCTCTAATTCCCATTCTCCAATCTCGACTCTCTACCCAATCTGCCGATTATTGGATCAGCCGCCTGCGCGCCGCCGAGATTCCGTGCGGCCCCATCAACGCCGTTCCCGACCTGTTGAACGATCCACACTATCTCGCCCGCCAGAACCTGGTGGCTTTTGACAGCCTCACCACCCTGGCCAACCCGATGAAGCTTGCCGGCACACCGCCGACCTACCGCCTGCCGCCGCCGAAGCTGGGCGAGCACACGCGGGAAATCTTGCAAGAGCTGGGCTATTCTCAGGAAGAGATTGTGGCGTTGCTGAACTGAAGGGACAAAAAAAGACCCGAGGGGTGCTTCGCAAAACCCTTCTGGTCTTTTGCTTCTATGACTCTACTGCAAAAACCACGATATCACCGCGAAGGCGCAAAGGGCGCAAAGGATTCGCCCTTGTTTTCCTTCGCGTTCTTAGCGTCTTCGCGGTTCAAATGGGCTTTTTTCAGTGGAGCCTTCTATAGCAGTTTCCTTTTTGATTTACGGTTGTGGCGGCAGTACAACTGCGGCGCGAACCGTAAATGGATTAGGAATCCGCTCTAAGCGTCTGTCGGCTTGAACTTGATTTCGCCGACATGGTGGGGGAACTTGGCAATGACGCTGGAATAAAACTGGCGGATGGCTTCCAGATCCGCTTCGACGTTGCCGCTGAGGATCATCGTTGGCCCAACACCGGCAACCTTGCGCCTATAATCCAAATACGCCAGCGCAATCGGGACCTGAGCCTTGAGCGCAATTTGGTAGAAGCCGGATTTCCAGTAGGGCATTTTCTTACGCGTCCCCTCAGGCGTGATCGCCAACAACAGACGGTCGTACTGCTTGAAGGACGCCACCATTTGATCGACGATGTTGTTGGCCGAATGGCGGTTAATTGGAATTGCGCCGAACCAGCGAATGATCTGCCCAATCACTGGCCAGCGCACCGCCGAGTCTTTGGCCATGAAGCCGATTTGCCAGTTCCGCATCAAGCCAATAGCAAAGGCGCTAATAAGGCCAATTGGCAAATCCCAGTTTGAGGTGTGGGGCGCAACGATGAGCACGAGCTTTGAGTCTGGCGGCAGGTGGGCATCCACCCGCCAGCCAATGAGCCGGAGCAGAAATTGGCCCAGACGTTGCAGGATTGTACTGCCGTAGCCCAGAGTTGAAATTTTGTGGGTGTCGGTTGGTGAGTTCATGTTTTCAAATTTCGCCAATCATACTACAGAGTTGCCTTATCTTTCAGGCACAATCCACAATGGACAACCCGGCCCGGGCCGGATAAGATTGCTACAATGATCGACTCCAAATTTTCGCGCCGTAGCAACCGTCGTTTCCCCCGGATGTCCATTTTGGGCAGGGCGGCTGTTTGCGCTTAAGCTGAGACAGACTCTCGTTTATGCATCAAAGCCTTCCGCGGCCCGGAGGGCTTTTTTATTTCTGAACCGCGAAGACGCCAAGATCGCGAAGGATTCTTTATAGAAATTTCTTGGCGTTCTTTGCGCCTTTGCGGTGAAAATTCAAATTAGGAGATTGCAATGTCAAAGAAGGATGTCAAAAAGATTGTGCTGGCGTATTCGGGCGGGCTGGATACGTCGACGATTGTGCCGTGGCTGAAGGAGAATTACCCCGGCTCGGAGGTGGTGTGCTTTTGCGCCGACATCGGCCAGCACGAAGACTTGTCGGGCGTTCCGGCCAAAGCCATTGCCTCAGGCGCGATCAAGTGTGTAGTGAAGGACCTGAAAGAGGAGTTCGCCAAAGATTACCTCTTCAAATTGCTCAAGTCCGGGGCGGTATACGAGCACAAGTATTTGCTCGGCACGTCAATTGCGCGGCCGCTGATCGCTACCTATCAAGTGAAAGTGGCTGAGGAGGAGGGGGCTGATGCGGTGTCTCACGGGTGCACCGGCAAAGGCAATGATCAGGTGCGATTTGAGTTAACGTATACGGCGCTCAATCCCCGGCTCAAGGCCATCGTGCCCTGGCGCGAGTGGGACATCCGCTCGCGTGAAGACGCGATTGCCTACTGCAAGAAACACAACGTGCCGGTGACGGCGACTGAGAAATCCATTTACAGCCGCGACGATAACCTGTGGCATCTCTCGCACGAGGGCGGCCTGCTGGAGGCTCCGGCCAATGAGCCGGAAGAAGGAATGTTCCAGCGGTCGGTTTCCCCGGAGCGTGCGCCCGATGCGCCCGAATACGTTGAAGTGACATTTGAGAAGGGCGAGCCGGTGGCAGTGAACGGTGAGGCCTTGTCAGCTTATAAGCTGGTCGCCAAACTGAACGAAATTGGCGGCCGGCATGGGGTCGGGCGAGTCGATCTGGTCGAGAACCGGCTGGTGGGAATCAAGTCGCACGGGGTGTACGAGACTCCGGGCGGGTCACTGCTGGTGGCGGCTCACCGCGAGTTGGAGTCGATCTGCCTTGATAAAGAGACTCAACATTACAAACAAATTGTCGCCCTCAAGTACGCCGATCTGGTATACAACGGCCAGTGGTATACGCCCATTCGCGAAGCGATTGACGCCTTCATCGAAGTGACTCAGCGGCACGTGAGCGGCACGGTGAAACTCAAGCTGTACAAGGGCAACATTATCACCGCCGGGCGTTGGAGTGATAACTCACTATATCGCGAAGATTTTGCGACGTTCGGCAAAGAAGATGTGTACGACCAGTCTGACGCCGAAGGCTTCATCACCCTGTTTGGTTTGCAGATGAAGGTAAACGCGATGCTGGACGTTGCGGCCAAAGGCCAGACACGGTATCGCGAGCCGGACTACTCGAAATTCAAACGGGATTAGCTGATCCGAAATCAACAATGACTCTTTGGGGCGGACGGTTCGAAGGCCAGATCGATCCACTGGCCATGCAGTTAAATGCATCGCTCTCGGTGGACAAGCGGCTGTGGGATGCCGACATTCGCGGCAGTGCCGCTTGGGCGCGGGCGCTGGCGCGGGCCGGGGTGATCACAACGGCGGAAGCTGAGGCGCTAGGCCAGGGCCTGCAAACGGTGTGGGCCGAGTTCAACGAAGGCGCCTTTGTGTTTACGCCAAGCGACGAGGATATTCACACCGCTGTTGAACGGCGGCTGGGCGAGATCGCTGGCGTGGTGGCTGGCAAACTGCACACCGGGCGGAGCCGTAACGATCAGGTGGCGACCGACTTTCGGTTGTGGATGATGACGGCGATTGAGGCCCTGGCGAATCGTGTAGGCACTTTACAATCTGCCCTGCTCACTAAAGCGGAGGCTGAACTACAAACAATCTTACCGGGTTACACCCACACCCAGCGCGCCCAGCCCATCCTCTTTAGCCACTGGTTGCTGAGTCACTTTTGGGCGTTGGAGCGCGACAAGGAACGACTGGGGCAGACGCGGACGCGCGCCGGCGTGATGCCGCTTGGATCAGCAGCGCTGGCCGGAACCGGGTTTCCAATCGATCGGGCAATGCTGGCCGCCGACCTTGGTTTCGCCGCCATTACTCCAAACAGCCTTGATGCTGTGGCCGACCGTGACTTTGCCGCCGAGTTTTTGTTTGATGCGGCATTGATTGGCACACATTTGAGTCGCCTGGCCGACGCACTAATTTTGTACTCAACAACAGAGTTCGGGTTTGTCGAGATTGCCGACGCCTACTCAACCGGCTCCAGCATCATGCCGCAGAAGAAGAACCCCGACATGCTCGAACTGGCGCGGGGTAAAGCCGGAACTTTGATCGGCCTGCTGACCGGATTGCTTGCGACTCTCAAGGGGTTGCCCTCAGCCTACGATAAAGACCTTCAGGAAGATAAAGCGCCGGTCTTCGCCGCATTTGATGCGCTTGACGTGCTGTTGCCCGTCATCGCCGGCACGGTGGCGACGATGACGGTGAACCGCGAGCGGATGCGGGCGGCGGTGGACGCAAGCCTGCTGGCGACAGAGGTGGCAGACTACCTGGTACGCAAAGGTGTGCCGTTCCGGCAGGCACATGGCGTGGTAGGTAAGATGGTGCGGCAAGGGGTATCGCTTGGCACCAGCATCGATCAGTTGACGCTCGCCCAATTGCGCGAGATCAGCCCGGCTTTCGAGAACGATGTTTGGAGTGTGTTCAACGCCGCCACCGCGGTGGCGGCCCGGAATGTGATCGGCGGCACCGCTCCGGAGGCAGTTCAGGATCAGCTCAAAGCGGCCAAAACGCTGCTCAGAGTCGCCCCATCAAGTTGAACAAACGAGGACGTGAGATATTATGCAGGATTGCTCATGACCGTCGCCGGAAGCCGTGATATATTTCACTCAATGTTGACTGTTGCTCTACCCAAGCGTGAGTTCCGTCTGCCGAAGCGCCCCAACATGGGGTCCCGGTTAGTTTGGCTTGGGTAAGATTGTAGGTACCTTATTAGGCCATGCGAACAGAGACCCCTCACCTGAGGGGTCTTTTATTTTTATACTCAAAGGAGATTACAACAATGACTACTTGTCCTGAATGTGAAGGCGCGTTGACCCTGGGTGGTGATGTCCAGGCCGGCGAGATTGTAGTGTGCGCCGACTGCGGCGTTGATCTGGAAGTGATCAATGTCGCGCCAATCGAACTGGCGCTCGCCCCCCAAGAAGCTGAGGACTGGGGAGAATGACAATTCGGTTAAATCAGCTATGAAGATTGGTATTCTGCTTTCACGAGTGCGGGTCGAAGAGAAGTGGTTGTTTGAAGCGCTGGAAAAGCGCAGTCTCGCGTATGACAAGATTGACGACCGTGAGGTCAAATTCAATCTGGATGCGCCGGGCGAGTGGCTCAAGTACGACGTGGTGCTGGAGCGAAGCATTTCATTCGGGCGCGGTTTGTATGCCACCCAGGTTTTGAATGCGTGGGGCATCCCGACGGTGAACGCCGCGACGGTGGCCGCTGCCTGCGGTGACAAGCTGGCGACGACCACGGCCCTCATGCAGGCCAATGTGCCTCAGCCCAATGTGCGCCTGGCCTTCACCCCGGAGAGCGCGCTGGCCGCCATTGAAGAGTTGGGCTACCCGGCGGTGCTCAAACCCGTCGTCGGCTCGTGGGGCCGGATGGTGTCGAAAGTCAACGACCGTGACGCCGCTGAGGCCCTGCTCGAACACCGCGAAGTGTTGGGCAACTATCAGCATCAAATTTTCTATATTCAAGAACTCATCCGCAAGCCGGGCCGTGACATTCGCGCCTTTGTAGTGGGCGCTGAGACGATTTGCGCCATTTATCGCACTTCGGAGCATTGGATCACCAACACCGCCCGAGGCGGAAAAGGAAGCGTCTGCCCGGTGACACCCGACTTGAACGACATCTGTGTAGCCGCCGCCAAGGCAGTGGGCGGCGGGGTTTTGGCCATTGACCTCCTTGAAGATCCCGATCGAGGCCTGCTCATCAACGAGATCAACCATACGATGGAGTTCCACACCACCGTGCCGACGACGGGCGTGGATATTCCGGGCAAAATCGTTGACTACGCTGTCCTGGTGGGTAAGAAGAGGCTGGGAGTCAAAATGCCAGCATGACGGAAAAATTGCGAATTTCAATCATCGGCGCATCGGGCTACACCGGCGGCGAGTTGTTGCGGTTGCTGTTGTTTCACCCTGACGCCGAAGTTTTTCAGGCCATTTCCAACAGCTGCGCCGGCGAGTTTATCCATAGCCAGCACCCAAATTTGCGGAAACGCACTCAATTGCAGTTCACCAGCCGCGATACATTGAGGGAATGCGATCTGCTGTTTCTGGCAATGCCGCATGGCGAATCACAGAAACAGATCGAGCACTGGGCCAAGTTTGCGCCAAAGATCGTCGACCTCTCGGCAGATTTTCGCTTGCGCGACTCGGCGCTATACGAACGCTGGTACAGCGAGAAACATGCGGCGCCGGAATGGCTGGGCAAGTTTGTGTACGGCCTGCCGGAACTGCAACGGGCGGCGATGAAAACGGCCAATTACATCAGCGGGGTGGGGTGCAATGCAACCGCCTCGAACCTGGCATTGTTGCCTTTAGTGAAAGCCGATCTGTTGCACCCGACCAAACCGGTGGTGGTGGATGTGAAAACCGGATCATCGGAGAGCGGGGCCACTGTCAACCCCGGCTCCCATCACCCCGAAAAGAGTCATTCGGTGCGCTCGTATGCGCCGACCGGCCACCGACATACGGCAGAGATTATTCAGGAACTCGGCTTGCGCGATGTGCATTTGAGCATGACGGCGGTGGACTTGGTACGCGGCGCTCTGGCGACGGCCCATGCCTTTCTCAAACCGGGTGTGACTGAAAAAGATTTGTGGCGCGCATTTCGGGCCGCCTACAGCAACGAACCTTTTGTGCGGATCGTGAAAGACCGGGGCGGCATCCACCGGGCGCCCGATCCCAAAATCCTGTCCGGTTCAAATTACGCTGATGTGGGCTTCGAGCTAGATCCCGAATCCGGGCGATGCGTGGCCCTGGCCGCAATCGACAACCTGATGAAGGGCGCGGCCGGGAGCGCGGTGCAGGCCATGAACATCATGTGCGGCTTTGAGGAAACAGCGGGGCTGGAGTTTCCGGGACTGCATCCCATTTAAGAGCAAACCGCTAAGACGCGAAGGACGCAAAGAAGAATATGAAAAGAGGGCTTTGCGCTCTTCGCGGAGCGGTCATTGCAGTGAATTGATCTCATGATTGTTATAAAGATGGGTGGAACGACTGGCGTGAACGTCGATGCGGTGCTGGGCGATGTTGCCAGGCAGGTGAGGGCCGGGCAGAAACTGATTGTGGTACACGGCGGTTCGGGGGAGACGAATACGGTTTCGGAGCAGTTGGGGCATCCGCCGCGATTTGTCACCTCGCCCTCAGGCTTTACCTCACGCTACACGGATCGGGCGACGCTTGAAATTTTTGCGATGGTGACGTCGGGCAAGATCAACACCTTGCTCGTGGAGAAACTGCAAAAACTGGGTGTCAACGCCTTCGGTTTGTCAGGGGTGGATGGGCGGCTGATGGTAGCCAGGCGCAAAGATGCCATTCGCATCGTCGAGAATGGCAAGCAGAAGATATTGCGCGACGATTACACTGGCAAGATTGAAACTGTGAACGGCGATCTGCTGATGATGTTAATGAATGCCGGGTACACGCCAGTGGTCGCACCCCTGGCAATCTCGCCCGAAGGCGACGCCCTCAACGTGGACGCCGACCGGGCGGCGGCGATGGTGGCCGGCGCCGTGGCGGCTGAACAGTTGATCATTCTCTCCAACGTGCCGGGCCTGCTCCGCAATTTTCCCGACGAGAGTTCGCTCATCCCCCACATTGACAAAGCGAGGGTGGAGCAATCACTGGAATTTGCCGAGGGGCGGATGAAGAAGAAAGTGCTGGGCGCTAGTGAGGCGTTGGGCTTAGGCGTGGCCAAAGTCGTGTTTGCCGATGGCCGCGTTGAGACACCGGTGGCGAATGCGCTGGCGGGTAAAGGAACAGTGATTTCCTGAGAAGACTCGTCAACGGATTTATCGGATTGAACGGATTTATTTTGAATCAATCCGGTAAATCCGTTCAATCCGTTGACGAAAAACTTATGACCATTCAAGAACTCGAATCTCAATACACCTCCGGCCTCTACACCAAGCGCCCCATTGCCATCGTTCGCGGTGAAGGCGCACACTTGTGGGACAGCGACGAAAACGAATACATTGATTGCGTGGGCGGGCAGGGGGCGGGTAATTTAGGCCATGCCAACCCGGCGGTGGCGGCGGCCATTGCCGCCCAGGCCCAAACTCTCATCAGTTGCCCGGAGATGTTCTACAACGACAAGCGGGCGGCGCTCCTGCAAAAGCTAGTCAGTATTGCGCCGCAGAACATCAATCGAGCCTACCTGTGCAGTTCCGGCACGGAGGCGGTGGAAGCCTGCCTCAAATTTGCGCGCATTGCCACCGGGCGCAAAGAAGTTGTGGCGGCGATGCGCGGTTTTCATGGCCGGACGATTGGGGCGCTGTCGGCGACGTGGGAGAAGAAGTACCGCGAACCTTACGAGCCGCTGTGGCCCGGCTTCAAGCATGTCACTTACAACGACCTGGCCGCGCTCGACACCGCCATCACCGATCAGACAGCGGCCGTGATTTTGGAAGTGGTGCAAGGTGAGGGCGGAGTGCGGCCTGGCGCCCCGGAATTTTTG
>CAYSIV010000064.1:0-8879 GCA_964431175.1 uncultured Anaerolineales bacterium | reverse complement strand
CGCATTGCTGATCGTTGACGAAGTGCAAACCGGCTTCGGGCGAACGGGCAAAATGTTTGCCTGTGAGCATTACGGGTTGGCGCCGGACTTGATGGCGCTGGCAAAATCCATCGCCGGCGGCCTGCCCATGGGGGCGGCGCTGATCGGCGAACGGGTGGAAAAACTGCCGCCGCAGGCGCACGGCTCGACATTTGGCGGCAACCCGCTGGCCTGTGCAGCTTCGCTGGCGGCGATTGAGTATCTGGAAACGAATCGATTGCCGGAGCGGGCTAAAGAGCTTGGAGAGTGGTGGATGGGAGAGTTGCGAAAGATCGAGTCGCCGGCGATCCGCGAAGTGCGCGGGCTGGGGTTGATGGTGGGGATTGAACTCAAGCAAAAGGTGACGCCCTATTTGCAAGCGCTGATGACGAAAGGCATCCTCGCCTTGCCGGCCGGCCTGACCGTTATGCGTTTTTTGCCGCCGCTGGTGATTGAAAAACAGGATTTAGAGAAAGTGGTTGGAGCCGTGACCGAAGCGCTGGCGACCCCGCTCAAAATGACAGCGGGAGAAGAGTGAGCGATGGACGAAGCACACCGCAGCAGTTTTTCGTTTCGACAGTATCAACCGCGTGCCCTGGAAATTATCGACACTACCCTGCGCGACGGCCAGCAGACTTCTCTTCTGCACGATCATCATAAATACTTCTTCACTCGCGCGGACAAGGAAGAGATTGTCCGGGCGCTGATCATTTACGGAGTGAAGTTTATCGAACTGTTCGCGCCGGTCGTCAGTCTGCAGGAGCGCGACGACTGGCGGGCGTTGCGCGATGTGCGCGACAGTTTGCTCACCCAGAAGGGTTACACGTTCTTGCTGGCGCACGCACGCTGTCATCCGCGTGATGTGGAGACGGCGATTGAGGCCGGGGCTGACGGCCTCAACTTTTATATCGGCACCTCGGCCGAGTCGCGCCAGTTTAATCATGGCAACGACCTCAATGCCATCATCGCCAGGGCCGGGCCGTTAATCGAAGAAGTGCGGCGCAACTATCCGCAACTGGTTTTGCGCTTCAGCGGCGAGGATGCATTCCGCACCCGGCTTGAAGATTTGTTCCACGTCTACGACGCAGTGGCGGCTCACGTCGATCGATTGGGGATGCCGGATACAGTGGGGGTCGCTACCCCGGCGGCGGTGGCCCGGCGGGTCGCGGCCCTGCACGAACGCTATCCCAATATCGATCTCGAAGGCCATTTCCATGATGATCGCGGCTTCGCCCTTTATAACGCCCTGGAGGCGGTGCGGCACGGGCTGCGCTACATGAACACAACCCTGTTGGGCATTGCCGAACGGTCGGGCATTACCAGCCTAACGGCTTTGCTGTTCAACTTATATCTGGATCGCGAGTTCGACAAACTGGAAGGGTATCATTTGCGTGGCTCATACCCGATCAACGTGCTGGCCGCTGACAAGTTAAAGATGCTGGTTCCACCCAAAGAGCCGGTGAGCCTGACCAATCGCACCCACACAGCCGGCGTGCATCAGAACGCGGTGCTAAATAGCGCCTCAGCCTATGAAGCCTATCCGCTCGATCTCTTTGGCGTGACCGAAGCCGAAATCCTGCTTGGCCCACTCTCTGGCTGGAACGCCATCCACTACTTCCTGAAGGAGATTCGTTACTATCAGCTTGACGAGGCAACGGCCAAGGAGATCGCCACGGTCTTCAAGGAACGAGTCTATCAGCTTGCGCCTGATATTTCGCCGGAGCAGGTGTTGATCAATATTGCCGAGAAAGAATTTGGGTTGGCCCGGATTGAACTGCCGGAGACGGCGCGGGTTCAGATCGTTCAGCGACTCGACTCGCCAATCGCGGGTGCAACCCGCTCCCACACGTTACCAGGCATTCCTTTGAAGCCAGTAGAGGTTCATTGATGGGCTACACGTTTGCAGAGAAAGCGTTGGCGCGCGCGGCCGGGTTGCCGGGCACTGTGGCCGGACAGGTGGTAGACGCTCGCCCCGACGTCGTTTTTTCGCACGACAACACGGCGGCCATCGCCAAAATTTTTCGGGCGATTGGGTTGGAGCGTGTCGCTATCCCGGACAAGATCTGCATCACGACCGATCATGCTGTGCCGGCGCCCACGGCCCGCCACGCCCAGAACCATGCCGAAGCCAGAGTTTTTGCCGCCGAGCAGGGAATCAAAAATTATTTTGAGGCCGGGCGAGGCATTTGCCATCAAGTGTTGAGCGAAGAGGCGCTGGTTTTGCCGGGGCAAGTAATTCTGGGATCGGATAGCCACACCCCGCACTTCGGCTGGCTGGGAGCATTTGGCGCGGGGGTGGGGCGCACCGAGATGGCCGCCATCTGGGCGACGGGTGAACTATGGTTGCGGGTTCCAGAGTCGATCAAAGTTGTCGTCACCGGCGACTTCGGGCGGGGGGTGACAGCCAAAGATTTTTGCCTTGACCTTATTGGCCAGCTCGGCGCGGAGGGCGGACTCTACAAGTCGGTCGAGTTTTCCGGCCCGGCCCTTGAAAAACTTTCGCTCGAAAGCCGGATGGTGATTCCGAATATGATGGCCGAGTTCGGAGTGAAGAATGCGTATATCGCGCCCGACGCGGCTGTGTTTGATTATCTGGCTGAAAGGCGGGCGCGAAAAACCCCAGGCGCCAACTCCCAAACTTCAAAATTGAGAGCGGAGATTGAGGCGAACGCAATTTACCCTGATGAAGATGCGACCTACGTCGAAACGCATATCGTTGACGCCGCCTCGGTTGAATTGACGGTCTCTTGCCCTCATGCCGTTGACAACACCCGACGGTTGGGTGAGGTAAAAGGGACGCGGGTGCATCAGGCGTTTATTGGGACCTGCACCAATGGGCGGCTGGAGGACATCGCGGCGGCGGCGGCGATCGTGAAGGGCAAGCGGGTGGCCGCTGGAACCCGCCTGTTGATTATCCCGGCCTCGTCGCAGGTGTTTGCCGAAGCGGCCCGATTGGGGTATATCCAAACGCTGATTGAAGCCGGGGCGATGTTGGGCACGCCGGGATGTGGCCCGTGCATGGGCAATCACATGGGCGTGCTGGCTCCGGGTGAGGTCTGCCTCTCGACAGCGAACCGCAACTTCAAGGGCCGCATGGGTCAGACCGAGGCCGAGATTTACCTGGCTAGCCCGGCGGTGGTGGCGGCGAGCGCGGTGGCGGGAGTGATTGCGGATCCAAGAGAAATTTAACCGTGAAGGACGCAACGAAAATGGGTAAAGTTTGGAAGTATGGGGATGGCGTCAATACCGATCTCATTTTTGCGGGGAAGTACACTTATACGTTGCGCGAGCCGGATGAGATCGCGGCTCACGCGCTGGAAGACCTTGACCCGAATTTTGCGAGACAGGCACAGCCGGGGGATGTGATCGTGGCCGGGCGCAACTTTGGTAATGGCAGTTCGCGCGAGCAGGCGGTGACGACACTGAAATACAAAAGCCTTGCCGCCGTCGTCGCAAAATCATTTGCCCGCATCTATTTTCGCAACGCCATCAATCAAGGACTCCTGCTTATCACTTGCCCGGAAATGGTGGAGGCGGCGCAGACCGGCGATGAGATTGAGATTGATTTGCCCGGCAATGTTATTCGCTTGAACGGCAAAGCCTATTCATTTCCACCACTGTCGCCGACGGCGATGAGCATCATCGAAGTTGGCGGTTTGATTCCCCACATTCGCAAGAAACTGGGGCTGACCAGTGTTGAAGCGGTGGCGGTAAGTTCGGGAGAGTGAGGGTGCAAAAGATTTGCCTCATCCCCGGCGACGGTGTTGGCAAGGAAGTGATCCCGGCGGCGGCGGAGGTGCTGGGAAGTTTAGGGTTGGCGTTGGAATTTGTGGAAGCAAATGCCGGCTTTGAGTTCTTTCAAAGCTCGGGCGAGGCGATTCCGGACGCGACGTTGGCCGAGATCGAATCGGCGGGCGTGGCATTGTTTGGGGCCACGTCGTCGCCCACGACCGGAGCCGTGGCGGGTTATCGCAGTCCGATCCTGGCAATACGAAAAGCGTTCGAGTTGTATGCGAATTTGAGGCCGGTGCAATCCTTGCCCGGATCGTTTTCGCGCCCCAATCTCGATTTGCTGATCGTTCGCGAGAACATGGAAGGGCTGTATGCCGGGCGCGAGCGGCGCGAGGGAGAAACGGCCATCGCCGAACGGGTGATTACCGCCAAGGGGTCGGAACGGATTGCCAGAACTGCGTTTGAAAAGGCAGAAGGCAGAAGGCGGAAAGCCGCAGGCGGGCCGCAGACGGTGACAGTTGTGCATAAGGCAAATGTCTTGAAAGTGACAGACGGCTTATTCCGGGAACAATGCTTGAAAGTGGCGGCGGAGTATCCAAATATCGCAATGAAGGAAATGTTGGTGGATGCGATGGCGATGCGACTGGTGCGCGACCCGGAGAACTTTGACGTGATCGTGACGACGAATTTGTTTGGCGATATTTTGTCGGATGAGGCCAGCGCCTTGATTGGCGGGCTGGGGGTGGCGCCGTCGGCGAACGTGGGCGACCGGGTTGCTGTCTTTGAACCGGTGCATGGTTCCGCGCCCGATATTGCCGGGCAGGGCCTCGCCAACCCGCTTGGCGCGATTCTGTCGGCGGCGATGTTGCTCGATCACATCGGGCAGGGCAGGGCGGCGGAGCGGGTGCGGGGGGCGGTGAAGGCGACGATCCGCGATGGGGTGATGACGAGAGATTTGGGGGGGAGGGCCAAGACGGTGGAAGTGACGAAAGCGGTGATTGGCAATTTGTAATTGACAATGCGGTATCTGCTGTTCAATAAACCTTTTGCGGTGATGCCAGCGTTCACCGATCCGGCAGGGCGGAAGACGTTGCGCGACTTCGTTGAGGTGAAGGGGGTGTATTCGGCGGGGCGGCTGGATTATGACAGCGAGGGTTTGTTGCTGTTGACGGACGATGGCGAGGTGATTCACCGGTTGACTGACCCGAAGTTTGATCATCCAAAGACATACCTGGTGCAGGTGGAAGGCGTGGCCACGGAAGAAGCAGTGAAGCGCCTGCGCCAGGGTGTGAATTTGCGCGGCGAAAAGACCAGGCCGGCCGAGGCCGAGATTGTGGCCGACCCGCCCGTGCCATTTCGGAAAGTTCGAGACTATCGCCCAACCACCTGGCTTAGCGTGATTTTGCGCGAGGGCAAGAAGCGGCAATTGCGACGGATGACGGCGGCAGTGGGCCTGCCCTGCTTGCGGTTGGTGCGAGTGGGCATCGGGCCGCTGACGCTAGGCGATTTGCAATCCGGGCAGTGGAGGTGGTTGACAGAGGCCGAGCGCCGCAAGTTGTTTTCGATGCTGAAGTTGACCTGGGCTGCGGATAAACGCTGATGAACGTGGATTTTATTGATGAAGTATCTTTGCTCGAAGGCTTGCTGAAGATTTATAGCCCGACGCAGGGCGAAGCCCCGGCGGTTGAATATCTCGCAGATCAGATGGAAGCTTTGGGCTATGCGACAACAATTGACGAAGCGGGCAATGCCATTGGCGTGATCGGCGACGGGCCAGCCGAGGTAACGTTGCTCGGCCACATTGACACTGTGCCAGGGTTCATTGAGGTGACTCGCGAGGGCGACATTCTGCGTGGGCGGGGGGCGGTGGATGCCAAAGGGCCACTGGCCTGTTTTGTGGCGGCGGGAGCGTTAGCAGGCCGGGTGCCCGGGCGGCGGATTACAGTGATTGGGGCGGTTGGCGAAGAGGGCGATTCGCGAGGCGCAAAGTTTATTCGAGATAAGTATCACCCCCAGGCTTTGATCATCGGCGAGCCAAGCGGCTGGGGACGGGTGACGCTGGGCTACAAGGGCAGTGCCTGGTATGAGTTTACGGCGAAGCGCGCGCTGGCGCACACCTCAGCCCAGAGCGAGAGCGCGTGTGAGGCGGCAGTGAGTTTTTGGAATCAGTTAACGGCGCGAACGGCGGCGATGAACAACGGCAAGCCAAAGATGTTTGACCAGGTGTCGCCGACTCTGCGCGAGATGCAGTCGGGTTCGGATGGCTTTGTCGAATCGGCGCGGTTGAGATTTGGCTTGCGCCTGCCGCCAGGGCTAAGCCTGGAGGCGCTGACGGCCATGGTGGTGGAGGCGGCGACCCCGGATCGAATTGAATGGCTCGACGGCGTTCCAGCCTATCGGGCCGAGAAGAACACGCCGTTGGTCAGATCGTTTTTAGCCGCCATTCGCGCCGAGGGCGGCGAGCCTGGCTTCACGGTGAAGTCTGGCACCTCGGATATGAATTTGGTTGCGCCGGTTTGGAATTGCCCGGCGCTGGCTTATGGGCCGGGCGACTCGTCACTCGACCACACGCCGGACGAGCATATTTTGATTTCAGAGTATCAGCGGGCGGTGCGGGTGCTGGCCCGGGTGTTGGGCGATGAGTGGCTGGGGTGAGGCGCCCGCTCAAGCAAGCAGCAGCTCCATATACACCACGCTCAACCAGCGGTCAAACTTGTAGCCGGTTTCTTTGAAGTGGGCAACCTTCTCAAAGCCGAACCGGGCGTGCAGGCGGAGACTGGCTTCGTTGGCCGAGTCGATCCCGGCGACAATGGCGTGCAGACCTAATGGCCGCGCCGCGGCAATCAGCGGCGGGAGGAGGGCAGTGCCCACGCCTGTTCCCTGAGAGTCGGAGGCCACGTAAACTGAGTCTTCGGCAGTGAAGCGATAGCCGATCCGATCCTTGTATCTGCTCAACGAACTCCACCCCGCAATTTGCCCATCGCTGTTTTGGGCGACGAAGATTGGGTAGTTGTCACGGAGGTGAGCCTCAAACCAGGCTTCGCGCATGTCGAGGGTGTGCGGCTCGTAATCGTTGGTGGCGGCGGTGTTTAGCACGGCCCAGTTGTAAATGTCCAGGATGGCGGGCAGGTCGGTGCGGGTGGCGGGTCGAATGTTCATAGCGCAAAAAAGATGCGGTGGTCATGAGCCCTCCACTGAGTTGGGCCAGGCAAATTTGCTCTGCAAATCCTGAACTTCAAAACGGCTCTTAAAGCGAAGCGCTAAACATTTGAGAGGCCAGCGCGAAACCAAAAATGATCATGGTTGCGCCGCAGGCAAAGGTGATAACGCGGAAAGCCAGGGGATTAAGCATCTTCTGGCCAAAGCGCACGGCCAGAGCCATGATGAATGCCCACAGGATGATGCCGCCAAGAAAGCCGGCGATAAACGACGCCGTTTGGGCGGCGGCGCCACCCACAACGCCGCTGGCCACCAGCGCCCCACCGACCGAGAGCCAGTAGCCCACCGCCATTGGATTGGCCAGTGAAATTGCCATGCCGGTTCGGAAGGCGCCCTTTCTTATTTCGCCGTCGGCGGTCATTTGGAGTGTCGGCTGCTTAAAGGCATCCCAAACGCCGATTGCGCCGAGAGTTACCAGCAGGCAAATCCCGGCGACGCCCAGAGCGTTGCGAATGACATCAACCTGCACCAGTGGCCCCAGCCCAATCAGGGCCGCAATGCACCACGTCATATCGCCGACGATGGAACCGAACTGCACCCGCAGGGCCGGGATAAAGCCGCCGCGCAAGCCGCGCCGGATCGTTTCCATAGCCACCGGGCCGGGCGGGGCGCTGAACGAGATGGCGATGATGGCGCCGGCGAGAATGGTTGTCAGCATAAGTGTCCCTTCAAATTTCGGTTAAAATGGAAACGCCCCCACTACAAACCTATTGAGGTTGTGTGCGGAGGCGTCTTGGCCTGAAAGGCATACGATTGGATGCCGTTACTTTGCTCAACAATGCAACGGACTATACCACGAGATCGGCGGCCCAGTCAACTACAAAACATCGCCCGCTTGTTAGGCAAGTTTTCCAATCCGGCTTTTCCCCTGGATTAACGTTAAACCCGCGACCCTCTTCAAGAAAGAGTCGCGGGTTTTTCAGTTAACGTTGCAAAGAAAAGGATTTCCGATTACTGACTGGGGTTGTGGTCCTCGGAATTGCCAGGGGTGATCTGGAAATTGCCCTTGCCTTTTTGTCCATTGACATCTTTTGTGTTCATGGCGTATTGAAGCACAGAATACGCGATTGCATCTGAGTTGACATCGAGGGCAAAATTGTTATTGTTGGCATAAGTGTCGCAGGCAAGATGGTAGCACGGATCGTATTGCTGGCCCGCCGTGCCACCCCATAGCGCCACTTCATCCGCCGTCTTGATTCCCTCAGCGCCCGTGAACAGGCCGCCGGACGGGATGCCCACGGCGATGAACGGACCATAGTCTGAGCGGCCAGAGAAGTCGGTGCCTTTAAACGGTATGCTCACGCTATTGAAGTATCTTTCAAAGGTCTTTTCAATTTCGGCTGAGCCTCCGGGTCCAGCAGGCGCTCCCTCTGCATCCGAGTCGTCACCGTCGTAAATGAAGAAGACATGATTGGGTGAGCCAACCATGTCGAAGTTCAGGTAGAGGGTGATCTTGGCTAATTCATCTGCGCTCAACCCATTCACGTATGCTGTGGAGCCAACCAAACCAGCTTCTTCAGCGCCCCACCAGGCAAAGCGAACCATGTTGCGTGGCTTGACTTTTGCCATCTGCTCTGCTATTTCAAGGAGCGCGGCTGAGCCGGAGCCATTGTCGTTGATGCCGGGTCCTCTGGCGACCGAGTCGAGATGCGCGCCGGCCATCACAACATTGTTCGGATCGCCATTGCGCGACTCGGCAATTACGTTGTAGACAGTGATATTTTGCGGCGCGCCTATTGATATTGAGGCCTGTGATCCTGTTTGTGATAGCTCTTTTCACTGGTCTTTGGGTATTTCCAAACTGTGGACCAACATCCCTTGGGTGAATATTAAAGTATAAAGTTTTGATTCCTGTTGGATTTAGAGATTGCTGATAAATTGTAGGTTCAAGGAATTCCATTTGAGTAAAT
>CAYSIV010000063.1:0-23095 GCA_964431175.1 uncultured Anaerolineales bacterium | reverse complement strand
TATACTCGGCGCGGTCACAAACTGCGTTTTTGCCAACGCCAACGCTCGCGGCGGATTGCCAAATCCGCCGCTGGATTTGGCAATCCAGCGGGAGCAGAGAAAGCGCAGTTTATGCCCGCGAGCAGTATAGTTTCCCGTTTCACTCCGAATTCCCCCCTCTGAGTCCTTATCCCCCTTATTGGGAATTGACTCACGCCACAACTGAACTTAGACTACGCTTCAGTTATTCAATCCTTCCCCAATTACTGGACAACTCATGGCGGATATCATCGGCACTACCCTTGGCCCTTATCGTGTTCTTGAACAAATCGGTCTTGGGGGGATGGCGACAGTATACAAAGCCTACCAGCCCGGCATCGAACGGCTGGTGGCCCTCAAAATCCTCCCCGCCCACTACGCCCAAGACCCGCTCTTCGTCCAGCGCTTCGAACAGGAAGCGCGCCTCATCGCCAGGCTCGAACACCCAAGCATCATTCCAATCTACGATTTTGGTTCGCAAGACGGCACGACGTATCTTGTCATGCGCTACTTGCAAGCCGGGACGGTGAAGGACATTCTGGAGCGCGGCTCACTTTCGTTAACTGATACGGCGAAGCTTATCGGCGAGATTGCCGCCGCACTTGACCACGCCCATGCCAACGGCATCATTCACCGCGATGTCAAGCCCAGCAACATTCTGGTGGATAAGCAGGGCAATGCCTACCTGACCGACTTCGGCATCGCCAAAGTATTGGAAGGCACTTCCGAACTGACCGGCTCGGCCATGCTTGGCACGCCCGCCTACATGGCTCCAGAGCAAACGCTGAGCAAGCCGGTGACGCCGCAAACGGACGTATACTCGCTCGGCGTGATGCTCTACGAGATGGCAACGGGGAAGCCGCCCTTTGAAGCCGAGACGCCGATGGCCGTGGCCCTGATGCACATCAATGAGGCTCTGCCCCTACCGCGCCAGGCCAATCCCAATTTGTCCGAAGCTGTCGAGTTGGTGATTCTCAAGGCACTGGCGAAAGACCCGGCTGATCGGTATCAATCGGCGGGCGAACTGGCGAAAGCCTTTGCCGAAGTCGTGAACGCAATGGCAGACTCTGCTCCCCCTCATCTGATTGAACTGGCAGAAGGCGTCGCCGGGGAGAAAGGCCAGGAACATATCACGCAAGCGGTGCGGGCTGAGATTCGACGGCACGAGAACACCGAACGTCGGCAACTTCTTTTTCGTTGGTTGCCGGCCACCGTCGGAGTCATTTTGCTCCTGGCATTGGCTTCGGGACTCGTCTACTCGGTGCAACAGATCAACGCAACACAGCCGCAAGCCGCGCAAACCGCCGCCGAAGCAGGGCGAGTGGCGCTGGAACTGACGGGGGTTGCCAACCGTCCCACCCGAACGCCGGCGCCGACCAACACCCTCGACCTGGTTGCCGGGGCGACTTTGCTCGCCGCCAAAACTCAGACTCAACAGGCCATTGCCCAAGCCACGCAATCGGCGCAAGAGACCCTCATCGCCAGCACGCCCTCCCCCACCTTCCGCATCCGCCTAGAAGACGAGTCCGGCAGGCCAATCACCGTGATGGGGTCGGTGACGGTGAGTTGCAGCGAACAGACAACTGCCACGAATGAAGTGAACGATCAGGGCGAAGCAATCTTTGACTTTGGCGAGATTACGCGCTCGTGCAAAGCGGCGACGGTGAGCGCCAGCGCGCAAGGCTACCAGCCCGCCGCCTCAGAAATTGCCAGCCTCACGCCGGGTGAGAATGCGCTGACGCTCACCCTCAAGCGCGACCCGTTCGGCATCCTGCCCTCCGAAGCCTGCGGCGAAGGCGAGACGCTGGTGTTTGTGGACGATTTTCAGAGTGGGGGGTTGGAGAAGTGGAGTGGCGAAAAAACAGCATGGGAGATTCAGGAATTGTCGGATGGCAATCGAGTGGCGCGAAGTACTAAATAAAACCAAGAAATAATTGCGGTTTTGAATCGCAAAAAACGGCCAGAATCTCGGCGAATTTTGCAGGTTCATGCGCCTCAAAACCGTAGCAATTAGTTGGTTTCATATAGACAGCCAAAGACTGACAGTATCATGCTCGTCCAAGAAGATTTTGGAGACGTGCGTGTACGGTTTCGATTCAGCAATGCAGGAATGGCTCGTGGTTCAGCAATTGAAATTCATGGTAATGAACAACAATTTAGCGGATATATGATTCGATTTGATGCTTTCAGCGCTAATTTGTGGCGCGCAGGGTACAATTTCGGTCCTTTCAGTTTGGAGAGATATCCCATCGGGATAGACATCAACTGGCACACAGCAGAGGTACGTGACATCAATGGCTTTTTCCAGATTTATTTGGACGGTATATTCCTATTTGACCAATGTGATTACCCACCCCTAAGGTCAGGCAAGTTGGGATTACGTGAAGGTGGCTTCGACTATATTATCGTATGCGCCATCAACACCTCTAAACCATCTGTAGAAACGAACCCCACAACATCTCTCATCAACACAACACTGACCCCATCAAAGCCGGTGACGCCCGCGCCGACGTTCACGCCAATACCTATCACAACCTACGTGCAGTTGGATCCATCAGGATGCGCCCAAACAACGGTGCTGGCCGGACGAATCATTTTTGGCTTTGGGGCCGGAGGCTCTCCCGGACAAGAGAAGGAGTCAGTGATCGCCGACATTGGCGATACCGCCGCCGTGATCACTGTTAACAATCAGCCCACCACGCCGTTGTCAGTAGACCCTTTTGGAAATTCGCTGGATAGTCGAGGTCGAACCATTGAAATTCAGGGGGATCAGAGGCAGTGGAATCACGCCACCTACACACAAGCTCTTCTCGAAGCGGGAACTTATACAGTGGCCGGGGTGTGGGCGCGCAACGATCAAACCGAACGCCGCAGTTGCGCCTTGACGGTGATTGCGCCGTAGCGGCGGCAAGCTATTCAGCCCACAGTAGTGGGACAAGATCGCGGAGGGCTTTGATTTCGGAATCGCCGGTGACGATGGTAGCGTTCAATTCTTGCGCTAACGCCACGGCGAAGGCATCGGCATAGGAGATTGGATGACGGGCTTTGAGGTGAGCGGCGGCTAACACCCGCGCTTCAGTGGCTTGGCAAAATTCCAATGGCAAGCGGCGAACATCGGCGAGCAACTGCGCCGACTGCTCCGGGCCTCGCTCACGCTCGGAGATGTAGGCCAACTCGCCAAAGTTGATAACGCTCAAGTGCAGGGTAACGTCGGCGGCGGCCCGTTCGATGAGCGCCGTGATCAATTCCTGGCCTGGCTCGTCTTGCAACAGCGCAAACAGGGCGTGTGTATCCAGCACATATGCGCCGGGCGCAATTTCAGGTGGTTCGGGCATGGCGGCGGAGTTTAGCGGCTTCGCGTTCCCGTTCCCGGCGGCGCTCGTTCAACAAGGCTTGAGTCAATGACGGTCCGGCGGCATACTTGCCGCGCAATTCATTCAGCAACACCCGAATTTCGGCCAACGATGGACGGGCGGGAGGTTTCGGCGGGGCAACCAGCACCGCCAGCACTTTTTGATATTCGACCGGCGAGAGCAGGACGACCTGGCCCTCTGGTGTGATCAAACGCGGCTCATTGGACATGGTCTGCACTCCTAGCAAACTTCTTCGCCCGTATTATAACAGAGGCACATATGACTGACCTCATCGGCTCCACTCTCGGCCCCTATCGCATCCTCGAACAGATCGGCCTCGGCGGCATGGCCACCGTGTACAAAGCCTACCAGCCCGGCACCGAACGGCTGGTGGCCTTGAAGGTGATGCCAGACCACTACGCCCGCAACCCGCAGTTCGTCCAACGATTCGAGCAAGAAGCCCGCATCATCGCCAAACTCGAACACCGCAACATCGTCCCCGTCTTCGACTTCGGGGCGCAAGATGGAACAACCTACCTCGTCATGCGCTACCTGCAAGCCGGGACGGTGAAGGACATTTTAGAGCGTGGCTCACTCTCCCTGGCCGATGCCGCGAAAATCATCGACGACGTGGCCGCCGCGCTGGACTATGCCCACCAGCAGGGCATCATTCACCGGGATGTGAAGCCGAGCAACATCCTGGTGGACAAGCACGGCAATGCTTACCTGATGGATTTCGGCATTGCCAAAGTGCTGGAAGGCACTTCCAAGCTCACCGGCTCGGCCATGCTTGGCACGCCGGCTTACATGGCCCCCGAGCAAACGCTGAGCAAGCCGGTGACGGCGCAAACGGACGTGTACTCGTTGGGCGTGATGCTCTACGAGATGGTGATGGGCAAACAGCCGTTTGAAGCCGAAACACCGATGGCCGTTGCCCTGAAGCACGTGCACGACTCACTGCCGCCGCCGCGCCACCTCAACCCCGGCCTGCCTGAAGAAGTGGAGTTGGTGATTCTGAAGGCGCTGGCGAAAGACCCGGCCGAGCGATACCAATCGGCGGGCGACCTGGCCCGCGCTTTTTCCAACGCTGTGCACGCGGGGGCGCCTGTAACGACAGAAATACGACTGGCCGAACTGGCCGAAGGTGCGGCGCAAGGAAAAGGCGAGGAGCATATCACCGGGGCGGTGCGGGCGCAGATACGGCGGCAGGAAACAACCGAACGAGTCAAACGCCTCAGGTCTTTTCTATTCAATGCAACAGGGCAACCTTCGACAGACGCAGGCCGCCGGGACTGAAATTGCCGTTGCCCAGCTCATGGCTGAAGCCACCAGAATTGCCGGCTTGCCGACCGAGACGCCTTTGCCGACAGCAACGCTCGATCTCGGCGCCATTGCAAAGACACAAACGGCTCAGACTCAGACTCAACAAGCGATTGATCAAGCCACGCTTGCCGCCGCGCAAGCCACTGCTTCTCAATCGGCGCTGGAGACCATCATTGCTCTGACGCCGACCGCCACGCCTGCCGTTTCGCCAACGCCCACTGTCGCCCCTACGCCCACGTTGGGTAGGACTCTTACTGGGATCTGGATAATTTACGCGCGAGGCACAACCTCGGGCTGTACTGACGCCGCCCCACCGCCACTACCCGGCCAAACTGGATCATACAACAACGGGCCCAGCAACTCTCAAAGCGATTTCTACGTTGTACAGGATAGCTCTTCATTTTCATCCCGCCCCTATGCGTATTTAGGTTTGGCGCTCACTGAAGGACTTGCGGGCAGTGTCAATGGCAACTCAGTGATTTTTCAAATCAGCGGAAACATTGGAAATACGGGCAACACGCATATGCCCGGCCCCGTCTCTATCTCATTCTCTGGAGTTCGCGGTTACAATCCTGATCCGAATGTTCCGGTCGGCGAGGTCCTCATCGGCACCTATTCCGGCAACGACACCGCCGGTTGGGGTTGCCAATACTCAGGTAGCTTCATTGTTTACTTTGATAACCCTTGATGAGAGAGTGCAGCGGGGCTGAAAGCCCGCTAACGAATTGAGGAATGCTTCGCAAACGAAATCGCTGAGGTATAATCTCCAACATCTTACTCACACAGGAGCCGCCATGCGAGGCATTCAGTATGTTACCAATGACAAAGGTCAACGAGTCGCCGTGATGATTGACTTGCAAAAGCACGGCGAGCTTTGGGAAGACTTCTACGATGTGCTTATAGCCCGCCTGCGAGCGGCGGAGCCGCGAGAGTCTCTCGCTTCAGTCAAGAGACGCCTGCGCAAAAAGGGTAAACTGCGTGGGTGATTACAGTATCGCCTTTGCGCGCTCTGCCCGCGGCGACTACCGCGTAATTTAACAAGCGCCTCGTTGATATCTCTGCCGTCCGGCATCGCAGTAAAGCCTATGATTAACGGCCTGAAGTCGCCCCTAAACATTTGAGCGCCAGCCTAGCTCACTGGCAGATGAACGATCTGATCACGATATTCCCCTTCGGTTGAAGCCGCCCAGATCAGCAATAGTTCCTCGATCGTATCGCCAACGCCCATGCTCTCGCTCAACACCAGAATGCCCGGCACACGTTGCCCCTGAGCCAGATGATCCTGCAAGTGGGCGGGCATGGATTTGCGGTTGTTTGTCACCAAGATAAAGGCATTATCTTCGCACCAATGCAAAATGTCGGGGTCAGGCGTCCCTGGGGGCGGAGCGCCTAACATGCCCACCCGCCAGATCACCAAAGCCGGCTCGCGTTTGAGCAATTCTGTCCGGTAAAGCGGATCAACATTCTCGTCCAGCAAGTACTGGATGTCGTTCATCCCGCGACAAGCGCCGCCTTCCGGCGTTCCGCTTTCAAAGCTCGCAACCGCAAAACAACCGGCGGTGGATTCTGCGCCTGTGCTTCTCTAACTTTGCGGCTATACTCTAGCCAGTCCAATAGATAGGTCTCAACTTTTTTCCGGTTATGCAGGTAATAAAGGATCGTCGCGTATACTGTTTCCAGAGTCAGGGTGGGGAACCGCCGCGCAATCACTTCGGGCGTTTGCTCCCGATAGATATAATCGTATAGCACCGACTCGATGCCCACACGCGATCCTTTAATCCGAATGTCATCGTCGGCCAGAAAGTCAAAATAGTCTTCAAGTTGCATGACAGCATCTCCTATCGGCGCAATTATATACCCTTCGTTCTGAACATGGATGATCTATGAACCTCAACGACCTCTCCCACTTCAAACAACTCGACCCGGGCAACATGCTGGCCCACATCGACGGCCTGCCGGATCAGTTTGAGGCCGCCTGGGCCCACGCCCAGGCCTTGCCCCTGCCCGACCTCTCCGTCGTGACGCAGATTGTGCTGTGCGGCATGGGCGGCTCGGCCATCGGCGGCTCGCTCCTCGCCGCGCTCATCGCCAACGAGTGCCAAGTTTCGTTCACGATCAACCGCGACTACAACTTGCCCGCCTGGGCAACCGGCCCGCACACGCTCGTCATCGGCTCGTCCCATTCCGGCGGCACTGAAGAAACGCTCTCCGGTTTCAAGCAGGCGATTGGGAGTAAGACAAAGTTGATGGCGATTACGTCTGGCGGACAGATTGCGGCATTATGCCGCGAGGCGGGCGGCGTGGTGTGGCAATTCAATTATAAAAGCCAGCCCCGCGCCGCAGTGGGCTATTCGTTCGCGCTTCCGCTGGCCCTGTTCTCGCGGGCGGGCCTCATCGCCGACAAATCGGCGGACATGGCCGGGGCAATCGCCGCCATGCGTGAACAGCAAAAAAGCCTGCGCGCCGAATCGCCGGTGGTGAAGAATCCGGCGAAACGCATGGCCGGCCAACTCATGGATCGTTACCCGCTGATTTTCGGCTCGGGCCTCATGGCCCCGGTTGCCCGGCGTTGGAAGGGGCAAATTTCGGAGAACGCCAAAGCCTGGGGGCAGTTCGAGGAACTGCCGGAGATGAATCACAACAGTGTGGTTGGAATTTCCAATCCCCCATCTCTAATCACCAAGTATATGGTTCTCTTTTTGGAGTCCGACTTTGACCACCCGCGCAACAAGCTTCGCGCCGAAGCCACTCGCACCCTGTTCATGACCGCCGGTTATAACACCGACGTGATTCGCGGTGTTGGCCCGACGCCGCTGGCCCAACTGCTCACCGCCTTGCACTACGGCGACTATGCGAGTTACTATCTGGCAATGGCTTATGAGGCAGACCCGACGCCGATTGGGCCGATTGAGGTGCTGAAGGAAAGATTGGCAAAAACCTGACCAGGAGACAAGGTGACGGGGAGAAGGGGAGAAAGAATGTCTCCCTGTCTCCTTGTCACCCCTTCACCTTGTCATGCTTTGCGGCGCTTCAACTCCGCCAGCGCTCCTGTCCACGGCTTGCCGACCGTGTTGCTCTTGGGCAGTTTGATGGCATTGAGCTTGGCGGCAATCTCCGGCATCAACACCGCCAGCTCACCCCAATCGTTCAACAGCACTGCCTCGCGCACCTTCGTGGCGCTCATCTGCGCCCACGCCCACTGTAGACGAAACTGATCGGCCTTGAGCCAGTAATCACGCTTCTCCCACGCGCTCACCGATGTATCCACCGTCTCGTGAATCTGGTTGAGAGCCAGCGACAAGAACGCGGCCATGTCGCGGGCTTCGTCATCAACCTGCTTCTTCGCCGCCAACTCCCGAATCGCAATCAGCACCGCCTTGCTCAACTGCGTCCGCTGTTTCCCTACTCCATTCGTATTGATAACTCGACTCATGAGGCTCCTAAAAAGATTGACCACCAAGACACGAAGGCGCCAAGTCACCAAATTTTTCTTTGTGGCTTTGCGCCCTTGTGGCTTCGTGGTTGATTTTCGATCGGCGCGATTGTCACCGATTGCCAACCGCCTGTCAAGTAGGGCGATTTGCCAATCGCCTTTACTTCCGTTGGAACACTAATCGCACCGCGCCCTGATACGAATCACCCTCGTCAGTGTTGCAAAGCGAAGCCGTTAACCCGGCCACGGGCGGCGTGCGACTGCCTATCTGCGCGCTGTAAACTGTGCCGGCTTGCATCAGGAAATCGCCGTAGCCGGCGCTGATTTCCGGTTTGAGCCCGGTGACAAAACCATCCTCGCCATCCGCCCACCTCACCGACACTTTCACCCCGGGCAGGGGTTGGCTGTCGGCGTCAATCACATCAACGATGATGAGCGGCGAGTGTTCGGAGTCGTTGCAATAGGCTTCTTGCGAAACCAAAATGTAATCGTAGATCGGCGTGGCGGTGGGGGTGAGCGTTGGGAATAGGGTTGACGATGGAAAGGGGGTGATGGTTGGCGGCAGAGTCGGACTCTCGGTCGGGGCCGTCGTGGTCGTGGGAACCAGAGTCACTGGGGCCACACCCACGCCAAGCGCGGCGGCCAGCGCCGAGGGGGCAGAAGTGTCTTTGCCCTCAGCGGCCAGGCGTTGGGCCAGAGCCGTCACCGCCCCGGCAGGGTCGGCCACCCCGAGTTGGGCCAGCCGCCCTCGGGCGCGATCAATGTCGCCATCAGCCGTGTAAGACATCGCGATCAGAAGCAGGTACTGATCTTTATAATCGGCGCGGAGGACAGCTGGGGCGGAGTCGATGTAACTCACCGGGCTAATCACCCAGCCATAAAACAAGCCCAGCCCAATGCCGATGATGAGGCCAAGCAGAATCAACGAAGGTCGAATCACGGCGGCGTCGTTTGGAGTGGCGGCGGGACGGCGCCGAGCGCGGTTGCCAACGTGTTGAGAGCGCGCAAATCGTCGACGGAAGCGCCAGCGGCCATTTGTTGAGAGGCGGTGTCGGCCACAAACTGGCCGGGGTTGGGGAGCTTGAGAGTGGCCAGGCGGGTCCGCGCAAGGCTTATATCGCCGTCGGCGACATAAGCCTGCGCTATCATCACCACATAATCGGCTTTGTAATCAGCGCGAAGGGTGTCGGGCGAGACATCGACGTATTTCACCGGGTTGAGCACCCAGGTATAAAACACGCCCGCCGCTACTCCGAGGCTGATACCGCCCAGCAAGTTGAAGAACGCAGTTCGAGTCATTAACGCAAACGGGGCGCTTACCGCCCCGCGATGGTGAAAATGCCTATGATATAATCCCGCCGCGCCTATGTGAGCGCTAGTGCCGAGGGAGGGAGTCGAACCCTCATGCCCGTAATGGACAATGGTTTTTGAGACCATCGCGTCTGCCATTCCGCCACCCCGGCAAGCGTTGCAAAGTATAGGCGAAGCTGAATAATCGGTCAAGGTATTTTTTTCGAATGCAACTCGCTCCTAAGAAATTGCTCTTAGCCCGCGTCCTCGCGGGCGTTCCCAACCGCGAGGACGCGGTTGGGGAGCATTTATTAAACAGGCTCTAAATCAACCTCATGAAGTTAGGCATCATCGGTCTCCCCCAATCAGGCAAGACAACAATTTTCAACGCCCTCACTGGCGGCAGTAAGCCGGTCGGCCAACTCGCGGGCGGCGGGCGGTTCGAGGTCACTCAGGCCGTCGTGCCCGTGCCCGACGAGCGCGTGGCCAAGCTCTCGGCCATGTTCAAGCCGAAGAAGACCATCTACGCTCAGGTGACGTACGCCGATGTTGCCGGGCTGGAAGAGGGCGCGGGTAAGAGCGGCTTTAGCGGCCCGCTCATCAACCAGTTGTCAAATATGGACGGTTTGATTCACGTGGTGCGGGCCTTCGAGACTCCTTCTGTCCCCCATCCCAGCGGCAGTGTCAACCCGGCTCGCGATAAGAGCAATGTGGAAGCCGATCTCCTGTTGAACGACCTGGTGGCGGTGGAACGCAAACTGGAACGATTAACCGACGATTTGCGCAAGGGCGGGTTCAAAGATAAAACGCTGATTCAGCGCGAGCAGGCGTTGTTCTCACGTTTGCACGAAGTGCTGTCGGCCGAGAAGCCTTTGCGCGAATTTGAGATGCCCGCCGAAGACGAAAAGATTTTGTCGTCGCACGCATTCCTGACTCGCAAGCCTTTGCTCACCGTGATCAACATCGGCGATGATGATCAAGAGCCGGAGTTAGGTGGGGCGAGTTTCCAACTCGCCCTACGGGGGCGGCTGGAGATGGACATCGCCCAACTCTCCCCTGAAGATGCGGCGACATTTCTAGCCGAATACAACATTGCTGAGCCCAGCCTTCGCCGAATGATCAGATTGTCGTATGATCTGCTGGGTCTGCAATCCTTCTTCACCGTCGGCGAGGATGAGGTGCGGGCCTGGACGCTGAGGCGCGGGGCGACGGCCTCCGAGGCCGCCGGCGAGATTCACTCCGACCTGCGCGAGGGCTTCATCCGCGCTGAGACGTTCAGCTATGACGACTTGATGAGCGCCGGCGGCCTGGCCGAAGTGAAAGCCAAAGGCAAGTTCCGGCTGGAAGGAAAAGAGTATATCGTCAAAGACGGCGATGTTTTGAATATCCGCTTCAGCCCGCCAGCGAAAAAGTAATCAATGGTCAGTGGACAGAGATCACTGTCCACTGACCCCTAACCACTGAAAGGACATTCCGTATGACTTACACTCAATCCCGTTGGAAGCTCGAGGCCCTGATTCCGTCTTCAGCGGCAGGGCCGGAAATTGAGAAGGCGATTAAGACGTTCGACAAACGCGTGAAGAAGATCGAAGGCTGGCGCGCAAAGATCAAAGGGTCCATGTCCGCCAAAGAATTTTTGGCTTTGCTTAAGGACTACGAGGCCATGCAAGAAGCCGGCCTGCGGCTAAATGCTTTTGCCGGTTTGCAGTTCTCCGCCGACACTCAGGATCAGAACGCCCTGGCTTTATTGGGGCGAGTCGATCAGGTGACGGCTGAGGCGCAAAACCGCCTGCTATTCTTTTCCTTGTGGTGGAAGGCTTTGGACGACAAGAACGCGGCCCGGCTGATGAAGGCTTCGGGCTATTTGAGTTACTGGCTGGAAGAAATGCGGCACTTCAAACCGCACACGCTTTCTGAGGCCGAAGAAAAAGTGATCAACATCAAAAACGTCAACGGCCCCAATGCCATCCAGACGTTGCACGAAATGATCACCAACAAGTTCACCTTCACCCTCGAAGTGAACGGCGAGAAGAAGACTCTCACCCGCGACTCGCTCATGGTGCACGCCCGAGGCGCGGACGCCGGTCTGCGCGAGGCGGCGTACAAAGAGTTGTATCGCGTTTACGGCGAGCACGGCCCTCTGCTCTCGCAGATTTATGCCAGCCTGATGCGCGATTGGCGCAGTGAAAACGTTTCGCTCCGCAAATTCAAAAGCCCGATTGCGGCGCGCAACCTGGCGAATGACATCCCTGACAGCGTCGTTGAAACCTTGTTGAAGGTTATCAAAGACAACGCCGGAGTTTTTCAGCGCTACTTCAAGCTCAAAGCCAAATGGATCGGCATGGGCAAACTGCGCCGCTACGACATCTACGCCCCACTCGCCGGGTCGGCGAAAGAGTATCCATACGATTTGGGGGCGCAAATGGTGCTGGATACGTTCGGCGAATTCTCGCCGCGCCTGGGTGAACTGGCCAAGAAAGTATTTGACGACGGCCACGTAGACTCGGAAGTGCGGCAGGGGAAGCGTGGCGGCGCATTTTGCTCCGGCGTTTTGCCGGGCGTCTCGCCCTGGGTTTTGCTAAACTACAACGGCAGGGCCCAGGACGTGGCAACCACGGCTCACGAGATGGGGCACGCCATCCACGCCCTGCTGGCCGCCGACCATTCGCCTCTTACTTTCCATTCGGCTCTTCCCATGGCCGAAACGGCTTCAGTTTTTTCCGAGATATTGCTCACCGAAAAACTTCTGGCCCAGGAAACCGACCCGGCGGTGAAGCGCGACCTGTTGGCGAAGTCTATTGACGACGCTTACGCCACCGTCGGGCGGCAGGGCTTCTTCGCCCTCTGGGAGAAAGAAGCGCACGAGTTGGTGAAGGACGGCCAGACGGCCGATGAAATGGCCGAGCGCTACCTCGAAACACTCAACGAACAATTCGGCGACGCGGTGGAAGTCAGCGACGACTTCAAGTGGGAGTGGGTGTCCATCCCGCACTTCTACGGATCGCCGTTTTACGTATACGCTTACTCGTTCGGGCAACTGCTGGTGCTAGCGTTGTATGAGATGTATAAGCGTGAGGGCGAAGCCTTCAAGCCCAAATACCTCAAGATTTTGACCTACGGCGGCTCCGAGGCCCCAGCCAAGATTCTCAAAGAGGCGGGCATCAACATCGCCTCGGCCAAGTTCTGGCAGGGCGGCTACAATGCGATTAGCCGGATGATTGACGACCTCGAGAAACTTTCGTAACTCTCAAAAGCCCAACTTCCAAAATCCCAAGCGAGCCTCGCGGCGCAAAGCGGTCGGAGGCTCTTTCAATTCTCCAATCCTCCGATCCTCTATTTGCTCACTGCCGCTTCCATCAACTGCTGAATGCGCGGCAACATCTCCGCTGGATTGGGGTGCAGACCTTCGATCAGCAAGGCGCTCTCGTACAACTGATCCACGCAGGCCAGCAAAAGCGGCTCGGACTCCGGTTGAGCCGCCAACTCGGCCAATCGGCGGATGAGGCTGTGGCGGCGGTTGATCTCCAAAACCCGCTTTGGCATCTCGAAGTCTTTGTTAAGCAAGCGCTTGATGCGCACCATCTCTTGCGCCGCGCTGGCATCCGGCGCCACCAGCCGCGCCGGACTGTCCACCAGCCGCTCTGAAGCGCGCACGTCCACCACCTTGTCGCCCAACCGCGCCTTGAATTTAGTAATCAAGCCTTCAAACTCGCCTGCCGGAGTTTCAGTCTCTTCAGCCTGTGAGACCTCCGTGGGCAGATCAAGCCCCGGGTCGTCCACACTTTGAACTTGAAAACCTTCGTACTCGCGCAAACCGGCCAGCATAAAGTGATCAATCGGATCGACGAAATACAACACTTCAATATTCTGGCGGCGAAAGTAGTCGAGATGGGGGCTGATGGCGGCTGACCCGGCGCTGTCGGCCAGCAAGTAATAGGCGGCCTTTTGCGCCGGTTGGACGCGGCCCACGTAATCCGAAAGCGAAACCATCTCCCCCTCACCCGTCTTCGAGGATTGGAAGCGCAGAAGTGGCAAAAGTTTCTCCCGCCCGGTGGCATCCATCGCCAGGCCTTCTTTGATATAAACGCCGAACTCGCTCCAGAACGTGGCGTATTTGTCCTTGTCGTCGGCGGCCAGCTTCTTCAGTTCGTCAACCAACTTGTGAGTGAGCGCGGTCTTGATACGCTCCATCACCTTGTTCGACTGCACGGTTTCGCGCGAGACGTTGAGCGGCAAGTCTTCTGAGTCGGCAACGCCCTGCACAAAGCGGAAGTGGTTTGGCAAAAGGTCTTTGCAGTAATCTTGAATCAGCACTTTGCGCGAATATAGTTTCAGCCCTTCCTCTTTTCGCGCCGCCAGAATCCCGCGCTCGGCTTTGGCCGGGATGAAGAGCATGGCGTAAATTTGCACCGGGGCGTCGGTGTTCAGGTGAGCGCGAAGCAATGGCGGCTCAAATTCCAGAGTCAACTGGCGGTAAAAATCGTTGGCCTGCTCATCTGTCACCGAAGCGGCGGTCTGCCGCCAGAGCGCCGTCTGCCGATTGACCGTTTTATCGTCGATATAAATTGGGAAGGCGACGAAGTCGGAGTGTTTGTGGATGACCTGCTCCAGCCGCCAATTCTTGGCGAAGTCGCCCGCGTCGTCTTTGAGTTTGAGGGTGATGGTCGTGCCCCGGTCGGCCTTGTCGGCGGGAATGATAGCGTAGCTGTCGCCACCCTGCGTCGTCCACGACCAGGCCGCCTCATTGGGGCGATAAGAGCGCGACGTAACCGTAATTTCGTCGGCCACCATCAACGCCGAGTAGAAGCCCACCCCGAAGCGGCCAATGATGTCGCTGGCTTTGGCGCCTTCTTTGAGCGACTCAAGAAAGGCCGCCGCGCCGGAGTGAGCGATGGTCCCCAGGTTGGCGATCAACTCGTCCCGATTCATGCCGATGCCGGTGTCAGAGACGGTGAGGGTCTTGCCGTCTCCTGAGCCGGTCACCACGGTCTTAAGTTCGGCGTCAGGGTCGAGCACGTCGCGGTTGGTGAGCAGTTCGAACTGCAAGCGGTTGAGGGCGTCGGAAGCGTTGGAGACGAGTTCCCGGAGGAAGATTTCGCGGTCGGTGTAAAGGGAGTGGGCGAGGATGTTGAGCAGTTGGCGCACTTCGGCGCGAAATTCGATTTTTTCGGTGGGAGGAATTTCGGGGGTCATAAGAGGTCTCCGCTGTTAGTTTTTTCGAATTGTTTTAACTGCCCAATTTCTTGAATCACCCGGCATCCAGGCTCGGGAAAGAGGCCTTTAGGATCGATGAGCACTGGCGTCAGGCCAGCGCCGCGCGCCCCAACAATGTCGGCGTAATAGTTGTCGCCGATGTAAGCCGCATGTTCGGGAGCGCAATCGGCCAGCGCCGCCGCTTGCAAAAAAATTTCGGGCGCGGGCTTCCAGCTTTGCGCTTGCCCGGCGGAGAGGGTGAAATGGAAGAGGCGGCCAAGGCCTAAATCGACGGCTACGCCTTCGAGCGATTCGAGGCGGTTAGAGACCAGGCCGAGGGTGTAACCGGCGGCGCGCAGGTGAGTCAGGGTCGGGATGACGTCATCAGGAACATGATTGATCGGCGTATAGTCTGCGTCAAACCGCTGGTTGAGTTGTTGGGCCAGGGCGGGCAGGTCGCCGTCAATCTCAAAGGCTTGCAGAAGCCGGGTCGAATATCGGATTCTGAAGCCGCCTTTCTCGCCGTCGAACTCTTTGCGGTCGGCGGTCTGCTCCGGCGACTCGGCCCAGTAGTAGTGGGTCCAGCGCTCGCCATAGTATTGCTGGCCTTGGCTGAGCGGGTGGCCCAGCTCGGCCAGGTAATCGACAAATGTGTCGAAGCCGTTGGGGTGATTATGGCAAAGTGTGCCATCGAGGTCGAAGAGGAGCGCCTGAAGAGAATTTCCGTTTTTCATTGGGCTAATTGTAACTTGACTCGGGCAGAGGTGGGTTAGAATTGGCCCATGTTCCGAATCGGCGATTTCTCCAAGCTCGGCCAGGTGACGGTGCGAACGCTGAGGCTGTACGATGAGTTGAGCCTGCTCAAGCCGGCTCAGATCGATCAGTTCACCGATTACCGTTATTACACCATTGAGCAACTACCGCGCCTCAACCGCATTCTGGCATTGAAGGATTTGGGATTCTCGCTTGAAGAAATCGCCGACCTGCTGAACGGCCAGGTGAAAGAGAATCAACTCTACGAGATGTTGAGCGTAAAGCAGGCTGAGATCGAACGCGAGATGCAGGAGAGCAAAGCCCGCTTGGCCCGGGTCGCGGCCCGGCTCAAACAGATCGAACAGGAAGGCGACGCGCCGAAATATGAAGTTGTGTTGAAGAAAGTCGAGCCGCAGATCGTTGCCTCGGTGCGGGGCATCGTGCCGCGCGTGGAGGAAATGGGAGAGTACCGGGCTCGAATGCTGAAAGACTTGTATGGTTGGCTGGAGGAAAACCGGGTGAAGCCGCTCGTTCCCGAAATCTTCGTCTACCACAACCCCGAATACACCGACACCGACATTGACATGGAAGTGGCGACGGCGGTGGACAAAGCGGCTCTCAAGGCGTTGGCTCCCGCCGCGCCGTTTGCCATTCGCGAACTGCCCGCCGCCGAGCAAGTGGCGAGCACCATCCACAAGGGCGCGTTATGGGATGTGCCGCAGGCCATCATCGCCCTGTTCGCCTGGATCGGCGCAAACAACTTTACGTCCGACGGCGTCACCCGCGAACTGCATTTGTTCTGGCGCGAACTTGAGACAGACGCTGCCACCCAGCAAAACGTCGCGCTGGAAGTGCAGGTTCCGGTTTCCCCTCTTGACTCTGACCTTGGGTGAGAGTGTATAGTCTCTGCAGATTACAAAAACGGAGACAATCATGACTTCAACAACTTCCTCAACTGAATTACACGTTATCTTTGGCGCCGGCCCGCTGGGGCAAACGGTGATGCGCGAACTGGCGAAACGGGGCAGAGCGGTAAAGATGGTGAACCGCAGTGGCAAAGCTCCCGCGAACCTGCCTCAAGGTGTCGCCATGGTGGCCGGGGATGCCTACAACCCGGAGACCACCCGCGAACTGTGCAAAGGGGCAACCGCCGTCTATCAGTGCGCCCAGCCTCCATATCACGAATGGGTGGAGAAATTCCCGCCCTTGCAAGCCAGCATTCTCGAAGGCGCGGCGAGCGTGGGCGCAAAGTTCATTGTCGGCGACAACTTGTACAGCTACGGCGAAGTCAACGGCCCCATCCACGAAGGCTTGCCGCATGCGGCCCATACCCGCAAAGGCAAAGTGCGCGGCGAGATGGCCGATGCCGTTCTAGCCGCTCATCGGATGGGCAAAGTGCGGGGCGTTGTTGGACGTGGCTCAGATTTCTACGGGCCGGGCGTGCTGGATTCAACTCTGGGCGAACGCGCCATTGCGCCGGCGTTGGCAGGTAAGGTCGCCTCGCTCGTGGGTAACATTGATCTGCCTCACACCCACACCGTGATTGACGATTTCGGCAAGGCGCTGGTCATTTTGGGCGAGCACGAGAAGGCGTTAGGGCAAATCTGGCATACGCCAAACCCGCCCACCCTTACCCAACGCGAATTGATGACGTTGTTCTTTGAAGAGATCGGCCTGCCGCCAAAGATGAGCGGTATGAGCCGGCTCATGATGTCAATCGGCGGCCTGTTTATCCCGGCGGCGCGCGAGACGGTAGAGATGATGTACGAGTTTGAAAAGCCGTTCGTGGTCGATCACCGCAAGTTCGCTAAAACGTTTGGCGATCACGCAACACCTCATCGCGAGGCGGTCAGGGCCACCGTGGCCTGGTATAAACAGCGCTTGCTCAAGAATTAGTAGAAGATGAAAGGGCGCGATTCTCGCGCCCTTTTTGTTTATAATCAGCGCCTCACGAAAGACGCAGCCTTGCCCCGTGCCGGCGGCCAAAACGGCCACACGGCCCGAAGAGCCACGACGATAATTCGGGCACCTCGTTTGCAGGAAACAAAGTCCTATATGCTCAGCCCCCGTTGGATCAAAGTTGTGCGCGATATTTGGAGTCACAAGACCCGCACTTTACTGGTCGTGTTCTCCATCGCCGCCGACGTGTTTGCCATCGGCGCCATCAACACCACCCAAATCATCCTGGCTCACGATCTGAGCGCAGTCTATTCCACCATTAACCCGCCCAGCGCCGTCATCGGCGTCTCGCCCTTCACTGAGGATCTGCTCGACACCATCCGCGCCATGCCCGAAGTGAAGGACGCCGACACGCGGCGGAGTTGGGCAAAAAGATTCGGCCCGAGGACGGGATCGGGGCGGCGGTTGACCTGATCGAAAAGCATTTGCATGTGGGCAGGCCGCGCTGAGTTTGACACGCTTTCTCAAACTCTTTGCCACGAATTACACGAATGAAGTGCAGGTGTGTTTGAGTCGGCGTTAAATGAAGCAGGCGCGCAGAACCAGATCACGATCTATTTTATGGTTGCCTCAACAAGGTTCCGCCCATTGGGCCTCTGGCTGGTCAGCATTGCAATTCTTTGCCTGGCGCTTTGGTTGCGCCTACGGAATCTCTACGCTTTTCCCGCATTCGTCGACGAAGCCAATCACTTGCTTTGGGCGCAAAGGGTTGGGCGAGGCATTGTCGATTATCCGGTGTTTATGGATGGCAAGCTCCTCATGGCAATTGTGGTCAGTTGGTTTCAACCGTATACCTCGCCATTGTGGATTGCCCGATCAGTCATTGGCATTTCGGCCCTAATCAGTTGTGCCGCCTGCATCGGCATTGGCCAACGCGTCGATTCGTTGGCGACAGGCGCTCTGGCCGGTTTACTGTATGCAGTCCTGCCTTTTGCCGTATTTCACGAGCGTCAACTTCTGGCCGATTCGTTGATGACAGCCCCTGGCTCACTGAGCATATTGCTGTCTTTGCAACTCGCGCACTCACCGCGCTGGCGACTGTCTCTTTTTCTAGGCGTCACCCTGGCTCTTGCTTTCCTGACCAAATTCTTCTTTGGGTTTGAGTACCTGGCCTACTCATTTTTCGCTATTGTGTTCGCCCGCGCTCAACTGAAACAAGGCAGATTGATACGCCACTTTCTCGGCGCTGGTCTGGTTGCAGTTTTCTTAATTGCCGGAACGCTGATTTTGGCCGCCAGTCAGTCAGGCCATCGAACCACGAACGATCTTGGCTCCGGCCATCTGGGGTTTGTGGCCTGCCCGCCGATCCTGTGCGAAGGCGATCTCGCCAAACAGATCACCGTCATTCAGGTAACGCTGTCCCTTTTCCTCGAACTTATCCCTCCTTACCTGAGTTGGCCGGTGGCTGGTTTGGCCGTGATCAGCCTTATTGACTGGCATAGACCGAATTCAAAAGGCAAGGCGGCAATAGGGTTTGGTCTTATAACTATCCTGATCTTTCATTTGTTCTCTACCGGCGGCCTGGCACCCGGCGAAATATTTCTTCCCCCGCGTTACTTGTTGCCCCTGGCTGTCCCCCTTGCCGTCCTCGCCGCTTCGGGCCTGCTGATGGTCTGGCGGCTTGGGCGCAGGTTTAATGACCCACGGCTGGTTCTCTGGCAAGCGGCCACTGCCTTAGTCATTGTCTTCGCAATCGGCCTTCTCCTGATCAACACAGTGACTATTGGCAACGATCCTTGGCAGGCCAGTTACCCCCCGGCAGACACTCGGCAATACTTTACCGAGAACGGCGACGGAGCCGGGTTCCGGGAAGCTACGCTGACGGCGCTGGCCTGTATGCCCGAATGCAACCCCCCTCCGGCGATCATTGCCGAAGCGCAATACAACCATTTTATCCGGGCCAATTTTGATCGCACTCAAATCGACCTTGTGCCGGATAATGAAGTAACGACACGCCAAATTGGGCAATGGCTCTTGGCCGGGCAGGCAATTTTTGTGATCGATCAAGTCGCAAGAAGCGCGCCCGTCATCCGGGGCGACTATCAAGGATTGTGGGTCGAAGAAATCCAACGCTTTGGGAGGCCGGGAGGCCAACAGCTCGCCCGGTTGTTACGGGTCACTGGCACAAGCCAGGATTTTCGACACAGGATTTTCGACACAGCGACTCTTAATCCTGATCAAATTACCGGCGATTACCAAACGTTGCTGACCATCTTAGCCAACAACCCGCCAGACTTGCTCGTCGTCTATCCACCGACTCAGGCGCGAGTCATCCTCCCACTGGTTGCCGCCCACTCCCTCAAGCTCACCATTGCGCCGGTGGGCGATTCGTGGCCACTCGAGGTTGAGGCGATCGAGAATCAGTTGAGTAGCATTGTCGCCAATCACCAGATTGTGCAGGTGGCTTTCCTCCAAGAAACCGGGGCCGATCCTCAACGCCAGATCGAGACCTGGCTCAACGCTCATCTCTTCCGTATTGACGAACAGTGGTTTGGGCCGATCCGGGTCGTGAGCTATGCCGGCGATGGGCCAGTGGCGCAAACGATTCCGGTCCGGGCGAAATTTGGCGAGAGCATCTTGCTCGACTCCATAGACGTCCTGGATCGAACTTTGTCTCCAGGCGGGGTGATCCGCATCCGTTTGAAGTGGCGCTCTTTGTCGCCAACAAATTCAACTTTCAAAGTTTTTACACATCTATTCACTAGAGAGACTATTATTGCCCAGCACGACAGCCAACCAGCAGGCGAATTGCGACCCACTAACACCTGGCAACCTGGCGAAACAATTTACGATCAATTCGCCATCCGCCTGCCCCAGGATGCGCCCCCGCAAACATATCAGCTACGGGTGGGGATGTACGGCCTGGTTTCGCAGACCCGTCTCTCAACTATCACCGCCGATGGAGTCATTGGCGAGTTTATCATCGGCGGCGAAATAGAAATCAAGTAGGCGGCTTTTAGCCCTCAATGTGACTCATCTCCACCTTAGCCAGCGGAATGGTGTTCTCTGAGCGGGGTTCTGAGTAGCGAGCATCGCAAACGCGCCATTGCCCCGGCGTTGGCAGGTAAGGTCGCGCAACACCTCATCGCGAAGCGGTCAGGGCCACCGTGGCCTGGTATAAACAGCGCTTGCTCAAGAATTAGTAGAAGATGAAAGGGCGCGATTCTCGCGCCCTTTTTGTTTATAATCAGCGCCTCACGAAAGACGCAGCCTTGCCCCGTGCCGGCGGCCAAAACGGCCACACGGCCCGAAGAGCCACGACGATAATTCGGGCACCTCGTTTGCAGGAAACAAAGTCCTATATGCTCAGCCCCCGTTGGATCAAAGTTGTGCGCGATATTTGGAGTCACAAGACCCGCACTTTACTGGTCGTGTTCTCCATCGCCGCCGACGTGTTTGCCATCGGCGCCATCAACACCACCCAAATCATCCTGGCTCACGATCTGAGCGCAGTCTATTCCACCATTAACCCGCCCAGCGCCGTCATCGGCGTCTCGCCCTTCACTGAGGATCTGCTCGACACCATCCGGGCCATGCCCGAAGTGAAGGACGCCGACGCGCGGCGCAGTCTCACGGTGCGGGTGAACGTCGGTTCCAATAAATGGATTGATCTGGGTCTGTATGCGGTGCGCGATTACAACGACATCCACGTTGACAAGATACTGCCTGAGATGGGCGCATGGCCGCCGCCGGAGAAACAGATCCTCATTGAGCGCCAATCGTTGACGCTCCTCAACGCCAAAGTGGGCGATACCGTCACCCTTGAAATGCCCGACGGCAAGCGCCGGCAGTTGCCCATCGCCGGGACGGCTTACCATTTGCTTCAAGCGCCAGCGCAGTTTACCGGCGTTGCTTTAGGTTACGTGGATCGGGACACCATGGAGTGGCTGGGCCTCAACCGCGACTTCACCACTATTGAGTTCACGGTTGCCGAGAACGACCGCGACCGGGAACATATTGAGCGGGTGGCCGAGAAAGTGCGACACAAGATCGAGAACAGCGGCCTTCTGGTGTTCTCCACCTTTGTGCCCACCCCGGGCAAGCACCCTGCCGCCGACGCTTTGGATCCTCTTCTGCTCGTGCTGAGTGCCTTAAGTTACATGGCCCTGCTCATGAGCGGCTTCCTGGTCATCAACACCGTCAATGCTTTGCTCGGCCAGCAGATTAAACAGATCGGCATCATGAAGTCGGTGGGGGCGGTGTCGCGGCAACTGTTCGCCGTCTACCTGGTGATGATCACCGTCTTCAGTCTGCTGGCGCTGGCAATTGGCATTCCGCTGGGCGCGCTGGGCGCCTATGGCCTCTCAAGCTATGCCGCAGGCTTAATCAACTTTGAGATCGTCAGTTCGCCGATCCAGCCCCGGGTGCTGATCCTTCAGATCATCTTTGGGCTTTTGGTTCCCCTGGCCGCCGCCTTCATCCCGATCCTCAACGGCGTCACCGTGAACGTGCGCGAGGCCATTTACTCTCAGGGCGGCAAAGTATACGGCTTCGGCGATCACTTGCTCGACAACTTGTTTCACCGGGTGCGCGGCCTGCCCAGCACAATCCTGATCGCCCTGCGCAACAGCGTCCGGGCCAAGGCCCGGTTGGCTTTTACCCTGATCACCCTCACCCTGGGCGGCGCGGCCTTCATCGGCGTGTACAGCGTGCGGTCGTCGGTGTTGAATACGCTGGAGAACGCAAAGGAATACCGGGCTTACGATCTCGAAGTGCGCTTCAGCCGCTCTTATCGCCAGCAAGCCGTGGAGCAGATCGCGCTCGGAGTCCCCGGGGTGACAAAAGTGGAAAGCTGGGGATTCAACATCGCCCGCCGCATCCGGAGCGACGACACGGAGAGCGCAAGCGTTCAGGTGTTTGCCCCGCCGGCCGACACGCATCTCCTCCGCCCTACCCTGCTCGGCGGGCGCTGGCTGTTGCCAGGGGATGCCAATGCCGTCGTGATCAACTCCGACTTCGTCAAGGAAGAGCCAGATGTGAAAGTGGGCGACCTGATCACTCTGGACATCAACACCCAAAAGAAAGATTACCGGGTGGTGGGCGTGGTGCGAAGCGTGCTGGCCGGGCCGTTCGCCTACATCAACTATCCTTACTATGCCGCTTATGCCGCGCGCGATGCCGGGCGGGTGAGTCTGACTGAGGTGGTCATTAACGACCAGGACCCCGTCGCGCAGGCGCGCATTGCCCAGCTGCTTGAAACGGCTTACAAGAATGCCGGCTTTTCGGTGAGCACCATCCGCACCAAAGCTGATACTGTTCGCTCACTGACCACCCAATTCAACATTCTGCTGGTCTTCCTGTTTATCATGGCCGCCCTGGTGGCGGCGGTGAGCGCCCTGGGGCTTTCGGGCGCGATGAGCATGAACGTGCTCGAACGCACACGCGAGATCGGCGTGATGCGGGCGGTGGGCGCGTCCGATGCCTCGGTTCTGCTCGTGTTTTTGATTGAGGGGATTTTTATTGGCGTGATCAGTTGGGCCAGCGGCTCGGTGTTCGCCATTCCACTGAGCCGGGTGTTGAGCGACCAGGTGGGCAACGCCTTGTCGAACGCGCCGCTTCTCTACGTCTTCCCGCCGGATGGCGTGGCGCTGTGGTTGCTCGGCGCGATTATACTGGCCTCTATCGCCACCTTCATGCCCGCCCACCGGGCCTCGCAGTTGAGTGTCAGGGAAGTGCTGGCTTACGAATAGCCCCCGACCCTGCCATCGGTAACTTCACTAGACTCTATCGGAAATAGCGGCCTTCGACAGGCTCAGGCCGCGCGCTGAGCCTG
>CAYSIV010000062.1:17713-23319 GCA_964431175.1 uncultured Anaerolineales bacterium | reverse complement strand
CAACCGCGAGGACGCGGTTGGGGAGCGTCATAATGTTATTCCCGATAATGTCTACTGTCTTAAAACTGCTCTAAGCTCATAGCCCGCGTCCTCGCGGTTGGGGAGCGTCATTCATCTGCGCGCGAAGAGTCTGCGTAATCTGCGGATAACCAAACTGTGGAGTTGTTCTTTTACAACTCCTATTAATACGATCGGGCAGTGATAGCGATATGGAAAACCTCCTGACTTCGACGCCTGAAACTCAGGCCCTGGTGGTGGACGACGAAAAAACAGTGCGCTTTATCCTCCGCCAAATTCTGGAGCGGGAAGGTTGCACTGTGCTGGAGGCCGCCGACGGCGCCCAGGCGGTGGCAATATTTGAGACGGCCCACCCTGACCTCATCCTGCTCGACTGCATGATGCCGGTGATGGATGGCTTCAGCGCCTGCGCCAAAATCCGGGCCTTGCCTCAGGGCGACCGTGTCCCGATTTTGATGATTACGGCCCTGACCGACGAGGCCTCGATTGACAAGGCTTATCAGGCCGGGGCCACCGATTACATCACCAAGCCGGTGCGGATCGAAATGTTTCGCCGCCGGGTGCGAAACGCCCTGCGGGCCAAACTGCTGGAAGATGACTTGATCCGGGGCAAGAAGGAATGGGAGGCCACCTTCGATTCGGTTTCCGACATGATCCTGCTCACCAGCGTTGAGGGCCGGATCATCCGTTGCAACCGGGCCGCCGCCCGGCGCTTTCAGGCAACGTACAACGACCTCATCGGGCGCGACATTGAAACCCTGCTGTTAGGCGAGGCCGCCCACGATGCCGTCCCGCTCTTTGCCCAGGCCGGCCAGACCCAAATTTCGATCAAAGGCGCCTGGTTCGAAACCCGCGTTTATCCCATGCATGTCGAGGGCAGTCTGTATGGCATGGTATACGTCGTCGAAGACATCACCGAGCGCAAGCAGATGTTGTCCCAAATGATGGCCGCCCAGAAACTGGCCGACCTGGGCACGCTGGCGGCCGGGGTGGCCCACGAGATCAATTCACCTCTGCAGGTGATCACCGGCATGTGCGACAGCGTCCTCCTGCGCCTGGAGCAGGCCGTGGCCGAGCCGGAGTCTCTGCGGCGGCGGCTGGAGACCATCAAGCGCAGCGGCTGGCGTTGCGCCGAAATAGCGCACGCCCTGCTCACCTACTCGCGCCCCTCGACCGCTCAGGTCAGGCCCGATGATCTGAACGCCGTGGTCCGCGACAGCCTGCTGCTCATCGAGCACCAGCTCCGGAGCTGGTCGAACATCACCGTCGTCACCGAACTGGAACCGAACCTGCCGCCGCTGGTCTGTGACCCTAACCAGATCACTCAGGTGCTGATCAACCTGCTCACCAATGCCCGCGACGCCATGCCGGACGGCGGCGAAATTGTCCTTCGCACCTGCCATGACCCGGAAACGGACCGCCTCTGCCTGCAGGTGAGCGACAATGGAATCGGCATCCCGGAGTCGGCGCGATCCAGAATCTTTGACCCGTTTTTCACCACCAAACCGGTGGACAAGGGCACCGGGCTGGGGCTGTCCATTGTGACCGGCATTGTTCAGGCGCACGGCGGCGAGATTGAGTTGGAGAGCGCCGAGGGCCAGGGCACGACGTTCATAGTGCGCTTCCCCGCCTCGGCGCCGACGCCGGCGTTTGACGAAACGCTTGGCCAGGCCCTGCCGCCCGCAAAGGGGCAGTATCAGGAAGTTTATTCGTGAAAGTTATTCAGTGCAGGACTTATGCCGTTGCCGAGATTCACCCTCACCCAAAGGGAGAGGGCCGGGTGAGGGAGAACTGCCGGTCAACCGCGTAACTATTTATAAATGCTTTACGGCCCTTACGCGCGCCGTTTACAGACGTTTCTCCCAAATCGTATTAGCATTTCCCTTGAAAGTTTTGAAAGGAGATTCTCTATGGAAAACCAACTTGTTGTATTTGACCTGGCTCACGAGCATTACGGCGTGGACATCTCGGCAGTGGAGGGCATCATTAAAATGCAGGCCATCACCGCCGTGCCGCGCGCGCCGCAGTTTGTGGAAGGCGTGACCAACCTGCGCGGCAAAGTCCTGCCGGTGATTGACTTGCGGCGGCGCTTTGGCCTGCCGCCAGAAGAGGCCACCAAGGACACGCGCATCGTCGTCGTCGAGATGAATGGGGCTACGGTGGGCATCGTGGTGGACGGAGTGAGCGAGGTCCTGCGGGTCAGCCCGGACAGCATCGAGCCGCCGTCACCGATAGTCACCACGGTGGACTCGGCCTTCATTCGGGGCATCGCCAAAATTGCCGAGCGGCTGGTGATCCTGCTCGATCTGAGCAAGGTGCTGTCCGCCGATGAAAAGGCGAACTTGCAGACCTTGCCCACAGCGGCGTGATGTCGGATTACCGGGCCAAATTTCATTACCGCATTTAAGGAGAACAACATGAAACTCAACATCGGCTTTTTTCGCTCACTGCGCGGCAAACTCGTCGCCTTGTTTCTGACGCTGTCGCTGCTGCCTCTGGCCGCGGTGGGAGGGCTGTCCTACTTCCAATCCCAGGCGGCGCTCAAGGAGCAGGCTTTCAACCAGCTCACCTCCGTGCGCGACCTGAAGGCAAATAACCTCGAGGACTACTTTACGAACCTCAATACCTCGCTGAAAATCGTCGGCGACCTGCCAGCCCTCGCCATCCAGGCCACCAAAGATTTCAGCGCCGCGTTCAAGGAAACGGGGGCCAACCAAGTTCGCGCCGGCTATCTCGGCCAGGCTGACCTCGAGGACGCCGGCGACGGCACCCCGTATAGCGCCGTCCACGCCAAGTATCATGCCAGCTACGACGACTGGCAAAAGGACTTCGGCGTGTACGACATCTTCCTTGTGGATGCGGAGGGGAACATCATTTATAGCTGGGCCAAGGAGGACGACTTTGGCGCCAATCTGCTGACCGGCAAGTATGCCGATCAGAACATTGCCCAATTGTTCAAGTCCGTCCGGAACCAGACCACGAATGAGGTGCAATTGGTGGACTTTGCCCCCTACGCCCCGTCCAACGGCGCTCCGGCGGCGTTCGTGGGGCGGCCCATTTTCGACGACGGCCAGGTCATCGGCGCGATGATCTTCCAACTCTCAACCGGGCAGATCAACACCCTCATGCAAGAGAAATCCGGCCTGGGCGAGACGGGCGAAACCTATCTCGTCGGCGAGGACCTGCTCATGCGCTCCGACTCGCGCTTCTCGGAGGAGAGCACCATCTTCAAACAGAAGGTGGACACCGCCGCCGCGCGCGCGGCGGCGGCGGGCGAGACCGGCACCCAGGCGATCAAAGACTATCGCGGCGTGCCTGTGCTCAGTGCGTACAGGCCGGTTGACATGTTGGGAATTCAATGGCACCTGCTGGCCGAGATCGATCAGGCCGAAGCCTTCGCCCCGGCCACGCGGCTGATGCAGGTCACACTGCTCATCGTCGGCATCGCGGCGGCGCTGGTGGCGCTGGCGGCTTTCTTCATCGCCCGCTCGATTGCGGACCCGGTCAAGCAGATGGCGGCGACGGCCGAACAGATTGCCCGGACCGACCTGCCAACTTTGGCGGCGGCCACTGCGGCGATCGCCGGAGGCGACCTGACCGCCACAATCAGCTTCCAGACGCAGACGCTGGCCTACAAATCCACCGATGAAGTAGGCGACCTGGCGCGCGCCTTCAACCAGATGATTGCCCGCCTGCAGGAGACCGGCCAGGCCTTTGGCGAGATGACGGCCAACCTCAGGAACACCATCGGCCAGGTGGCCGAGAACGCCGCCAACGTGGGTTCGGCCTCCGGCCAACTGGCCGCCGCCGCCGATCAGGCCGGGCAGGCCACTTCGCAGATCGCGGCCACCATTCAACAAGTGGCGAAAGGCACGGCCCAACAGACCGAAGGCGTGACCCAAACCGCCGCCTCGGTCGAACAGATGAAACGGGCCATTGACGGCGTCGCCAAGGGCGCCCAGGAACAAGCCAGCGCCGTCGGCAAGGCCTCCAACTTCACGGCCCAGATCACGGCCGCCATTCAGCAAGTCCAGACCATCACTCAGGCCGACGAGCAAGGCTCGGCCCGGGCCGCCCAGGAAGCGCGGGGCGGGGCCAAGACCGTGGAAGAGACGATCAAGGGCATGGAAAACATCAAGGCCAAAGTCGGCGTCTCGGCGGCCAAGGTGAAAGAGATGGGCGCGCGCTCCGACCAAATCGGGGCGATTGTGGAAACGATAGACGACATCGCCAGCCAGACCAACCTGCTGGCCCTGAACGCGGCCATCGAAGCGGCGCGCGCGGGCGAGCACGGCAAGGGATTTGCGGTGGTGGCCGACGAAGTGCGGAAGCTGGCCGAGAAGTCGGCGACGGCGACGAAAGAGATCGCCGGTCTCATCAAAGGCATCCAGCAAACAGTAAGCGAAGCGGTGGCGGCAATGAACGAGAGCGCCAGCGAAGTGGAGACGGGCGTGAGCCGGGCGAACGAATCGGGTCAGGCCCTGGCCAGCATTCTGCAAGCGGTGGAAGCAGTAAATCGCGGGGCGATGGAAGCGGCGGCGACAGTGCAGAAGATGAGCGCCTCGTCGAACGAGTTGGTGAGCGCGATGGATAGCGTGAGCGCGGTGGTCGAGGAAAACACGGCGGCCACCGAAGAGATGGCGGCCGGGTCGAGCGAAGTGACTCAATCCATCGAGAGCATCGCCAGCGTGAGCGAAGAGAACAGCGCGGCGGTGGAGCAGGTGAGCGCCAGCGCCGAAGAGATGAGCGCCCAGGTGGAAGAAGTGACGGCCAGCGCCCAGTCGTTGAGCGAGATGGCGCAGAGCCTGCAAGAACTGGTCAAGCAGTTCAAACTCACGAGCGAGACCACGGCTGAAGCCGAAAACGTCATCGAGACTTTCAAGCAGGCGCACCTGAACTGGGTGAAGCGGGCAGAGGCAATGGTGGCCGGAGGGCAGGTCATTGAAGCGCGCGAACTGACTTCGCACACCCACTGTAGTCTGGGGAAATGGTATCTCGGGCGCGGGCGCGCGGAGTGGGGCCATCTGCCGGAATTTAGAGCGATTGACGCTCCGCATCGAGAAGTGCACCAGACGCTGGCGGCCATTCTCAGCGCCCATCAGCGAGGCCAGACGCTGGCTGTTCAGTCGGGGCTGGCCGATCTGAAACGCGCTTCGCGCGAGGTGGTGGCGGCGTTGATGGCGCTCGAACGGCGCATCGAGCGCGAAAGCCGCAACGTGGTTTCTGCGGCGGAGCCGACCGCGTATGTGGCCGACCGCCGCACCCCGGTCAAAGTTGGGAATGGCAACGGGCACAAGCACGAAGAAGTGCCGACAGCAAGGAGCCGATAGCCGATAGCAGATGGCCGCTTCGCGTGGCAGATCGCAACAGCCAGACTTCCGAAGCGCTTCGCGAGACTTCGGAAGTCTATAAGCTCCGGCGGCCAAGCCGACCATGTACGTGGCCGACCGCCGCGCCCCGGTCAAAGTTGGCAACCCCGCTATGCGGGGCGTAAACGGTGGCAATGGTCATAGGCACGAAGAAGTGCCGACAGCAAGGAGCCGATAGCAGATGGCCGCTTCGCGTGGCAGATCGCAACAGCCAGACTT
>CAYSIV010000062.1:433-17613 GCA_964431175.1 uncultured Anaerolineales bacterium | reverse complement strand
AGCCGATAGCAGATGGCCGCTTCGCGTGGCAGATCGCAACAGCCAGACTTCCGAAGCGCTTCGCGAGACTTCGGAAGTCTATAAGCTCCGGCGGCCAAGCCGACCATGTACGTGGCCGACCGCCGCGCCCCGGTCAAAGTTGGCAACCCCGCTATGCGGGGCGTAAACGGCGGCAATGGCCATTCCGCTGTGCGGAGCGCAAGCAGCCAGCGCGAAGACTTGCCGCTTGGGCGATAAAGACCAGTCTACAAGACCTGGCGGGCTTCCCCGCGAGGTCTTGCAAACATAAAAAACCTTGCCGGGCCTGTCGGGAGTTGGAAACTGACAGGCCCGGTGACATAGTACGCCCTGAAATCTGACCTTTATTACTGCCAAAGTCTGGGTTTGTGGGCAACAATGTTGCAATGTGGCCTCTGCCTCATCCCAACAAAACCCAACTATGTCTGACGGTTATAGTTTGTAAAACCCGCCATAATATCGTTGTGATTAGAGCAGATTCCTAATTGATTTACATGCCAGACCTGTCAGGTCTTAATCGGATCGCCGCTGTTGCCAGCTATTTTGTGAGACCTGACAGGTCTTTCTCCATAAGCAGAAGAAATTTCCTGGAAGGACGTAATGGGGAAATTGAAGAGCCAAAAATTAAAACAGCCCGGCTGGCTTGAGGCCATTCTGGCGGCGCTTATTATGAGCCTGCTCGCGGGGTGCAGCCGCCGCTCAACTCCGCTTCTCACTCCCACCGCTCCTCCACTGGCAGGCGAACTGATCTTCTACAACTGGGCTGACTACATGCCCCAATCCGTCCTGGATGCCTTCACTGCCGAGTACGGGGTTAAAGTCACCTACGTGACCTACGAGACAATGGACGAGGCTGTCCAAAATATCAAATCTGGCCTGACCTATGACGTGGCGGTGGTTGAGCATGACCTCATTCCAACCCTGGCCGCCTCCGGTCTGTTGGCCGAGATAGATCATAGCTACATTCTCAATTTCAAAAACGTCTCCGCTGACTTTCGCGACCTGACCTTTGATCCGGGCGACAAGCACTCCGTGCCTTACAACTGGGGCACTACCGGCCTGCTGGTGCGCGCCGACTTGATCGAGTCTCCGGTGACTCGTTGGGCCGATTTGTGGGACAAGCCTTACTCCGGCAAGATTGCGGTGCGCCCCGAACCAGTTGAACTGATCAGCCTGGCCCTCAAGTCCCTGGGCTACCCCCTCAATTCGGAAAATTCTCAAGAACTGGAAGCGGCGCTGCAGCGCCTGTTGGCGCTTAAGCCCTCTCTCTTGTTTGTGCCGAGCGAGGATACCCGGGCCGTAGACATTCTCTTGAAAGGCCAGGCCGCCATCCTGCTGGGCTGGCCGGGCGACGCGCTTTATGCTCAGGAGCAGTCGAAGGCGATTCAGTACGTCTTACCACAAGAAGGGACGATGTTGTGGGGCGATCGGTTCGTCGTTTCGGCGGCCAGCCCGAACATGTACACTGCCGAGGTCTTTTTGAACTCCCTGTTGCGCCCGGAAGTCGCCGGGCAAATTGTCAACGAAAACCATTACGCCATCGCCAACGAGGCGGCCCGCCCTTTTATCGCCCCGGCCATCCTCGGCAACCCGATCCTGTATCCAACCGCCCAGGATATTCAGAAGGCGGAGTGGTACTTGCCCCTCAGCCCGGCCGGGCAACAACTGTACGATGACATCTGGGCCCGTTTCATGGCGGATAGCCAGTAGGAGATAAAAAATGATAGTTCTCCCGGTTTTGGCGGGATTATTGGATACTCTGCTCCCGCCGGATTGCCAAATCCGGCGGCAGGGGCGCGGATTTGGCAATCCGCGCCGAGCGTTTCCCGCTAAACCCGGAAGAGCCAAAATGATCTTGTCCAACGATCCGATTTCGCTGAGTTTATCTCTCACCTCAGGCAACGTCACACCCGCGCCGGCGGGTGTCCAGCCTGGCCGTTTCTGGATTCCTGGCCCCCGATTGAACCTATCGGGGGCGGGAATGACAGTAAGCCGCCTGCGTAAGGTGAGTTCGTCAATGAAGTGCGCCCGACGGCTGGTGGCCGGGCTGATTTTGGCCCTGTTGGTTGCCTGTGGCCGCCCGCCCCGGCCACCCCGACCGCGCCGCCGTTGGCGGAAGAACTGATCTTCTATAACTGGCCCGAGGATGTGCCGGGATCAATACTGGAGGCGTTTACGGCGGAGTATGGCGTCAAAGTCACTTACCAGACATTTGACTCATTTGAAGAAGCCATCGCTCGTATTCGGGCCGGAGAAACTTATGACGTGGTCAACCTCGACAGCCGTTTCATTCCGGCGCTGATCGCTGAAGGCCGTTTGGCTGAAATCGATCACACTCGTGTGCCCAACCTCAAGAACATCTCGCCCAATTTCCGCGAACTGGTTTACGACCCCGGCAACCAGTATACGGTTCCCTATAACTGGGGCACGACCGGCCTGGTCATTCGGGACGATTTGATCGTCGCCCCGGTGAGGCACTGGGCTGATTTGTGGGATCCGGCCTATGCCGGCAAAGCCGCAATTTGGGAGGGCGAGTCGCGGGAAGTGCTGGGGCTGACCCTCAAATCGCTCGGCTACGACGCCAATTCTGAAAACCCGGCAGAATTGGAAGCCGCGCTGGCCCGACTGTTGGCGCTCAAGCCCGAGTTGCATTTGCTCGACTCCGGCCCGGATAGTTTGTCAACGCTCTTGGAGAAAGGCGAGGTCATTGTTAGCATGGGGTACGCCGGAGACGTCCTCGAAGCCCGGCAACTCACGCCGCATATCACGTACGTTCTGCCCGAGGAAGGCGCGCTGATGTGGAACGAGAGCTTTGTCATTCCCGCCAACAGCCTAAACAAAGCCACCGCCGAGCTATTTCTCAATTTTATTTTGCGGCCTGAAATTGCCGCCCAGATTGCCAATGAGAATTACTATGCCACCCCGAACGAGGCGGCTCAAGCCCTCATTGATCCCTTGATCCTGAACGACCCGGTGATCTTCCCGCCGAACGACAGCCTGATCAACGCCGAACTTATTCTGCCTTTGACCTCGGCCGGGCAAAAACTATATGACGATATCTGGGGACGTTTTATGGGAGAACCTTAGATGGCCTATCTGATCAAGCGCTTTCGCCGGATGCCTCGCCACAGCTTGGGCAGACAAGTCATGTCTGTGCTGGGCACGGCTATGTTAATCATCCTGGTGGCCTTCACAGCCGGGGCGACCTATTTTGTCTATCGCACCGAGGGCATCTCCTGGCAGGGCCGTCAGAGTGAAGCGGCCCGGAACGCCGCCGGCGCAATGGCCGCCATCGTCCGCCGCGCCCAGGACACGCTGGCAGTCGTGAGCATCATTGACACTGAAATATTGAAATTGCATCAGGACGATCTAGGCCGGTTGCTCAATCAGAATCCAACTCTCGAGGAAGTGATCCGCCTGGACGCTGAGGGTCATATGCTTATGGATGCCCACCGTGACCGCTCGGTGCTGGCGCAACTGATCACTATTCCACAACCCCGCTGGTTCCTGGATGCCCGGAGCGGCCAACCCTATCTTGGCCCGGTTCAGTTGTCTTATAACGAGCAACCCTATCTGCTGATGGCGATCCCGGCGCCGGATGGCGGGGTGGTGGCGGCGCGGGTGCAAATCAGTGTGCTGTGGGAGGCCGTCGCCGACATCCGGTTTGGCCAGGCCGGGCGGGCGTATGTGATCACCCGAGAGGGCGACATTGTAGCTCATACGCATCCAGAAGTGGTGCTCACCAGCACAAGCATTTCCGGGCGGTCAGAACTGGCCGCCCTGTTGACGGCCCCCAATGCCGAATGGCACGGTGCGTATATAAATTTTGAGGGGGCCTCGGTCGTCGGGGCCACCGCCCCGGTTCCGGACACCGACTGGGTGGTCATTACCGAATTGCCGCAGGCCGAGGCTTTTGCCGCCAGCCGGACGGCCCTGCTGGCGCTTGGCGGCGGGCTGTTGATCTTGATGGCCATGACGGCGGGGGTCGTCGCGCGCTTCGTCGAACGTCTGGTGGTCCAGCCGATGGCGCAGTTGCGCGAGGGGGCCAACCGCATTGGTCAGGGCGATCTGAATTACCGCATCGGCTTTGTGCGCCGGGATGAAATCGGTCAACTGGCAAAGGCCTTTGATGAGATGGCGAAGCGCTTGTACGAACGCGACGCGCAAATCGGCGCCCAAACCTCCGCCCTGCGAATCAGCGAAGCCCGCTATCGGGCCATCGTCGAAGATCAAACTGAACTCATTTGCCGTTACATGTCCGATGGCACGCTGACTTTCGTCAACGAGGCCTACTGCCGTTATTTCGGGCAGACGCGCGAAGCGCTGATAGGCCATGCCTATGCGCCCCTTATCCCGGCGGAGGATCATCCCCTCGTCGAAGCTTTCGTGGCGCGCCTGGGGCGGGAGAATCCTGTGGAAGCGATTGAGCATCGGGTCGTGCTGCCAGATGGCTCCATTCGTTGGCAACACTGGACAGATCGCGCCATCCTGGACGACCACGGGCGGGTGGTGGAATTTCAAGCCGTTGGACGGGACGTTACCGAACGCAAGCAAATGGAGACCGCGCTCCGCGAGAGTGAAAAACTCTATCGGCTTCTGGCCGACAACGCTACCGATGTGATCTGGGTACGGGATATGAATCTCAGGCCGACTTATACCAGCCCGGCAGTTCAAAACTTGCGCGGCTTCACCCCCGAAGAAGCGTTGACTCAGGCGCTGAACGATATTCTCACCCCGGCCTCGGTCGAGGTGGCCCAACAGTTCTTCCTGGAAATCTTAATGACAGCGCAAACGGCGCCGCTAGAGAAGTTAAGGTCACAGTCACGAACGCTGGAGTTGGAATTTAAACGCAAAGACGGCTCACTGGTATGGACGGAATCACAGATGTCCTTCCTGCTGGACGAGCAGGGCCAACCTTCCGGGATACTGGGCGTGACGCGCGACATCAGCGAACGGCGGCAGGCCGCCGACGAGTTGCGCCGCCTGAATCTGGAACTTGAAGATCGGGTTCAGGAACGCACGGCTGATCTCGTGCGCGTGAACACAGACTTGACAGTCGAAGTCGCCGAACGCCAACGAGCAGAAGCCGCCTTGCGCGAGAGCGAGACCCGCCTGCGCCGGATCGCCGACAACATGCTGGACCTGATCGTTCAAACCGATGATCAGGCTCGCTATGTGTATGCCAGCCCCTCACACAAATCAATTCTGGGTTACGAAGCTCAAGACTTATTGGGCCAGTCTATCTTTGAAAAGATACACCCTGACGATAGTGAGCGGGCGCTCACCGTTACCGCGCAGGCCCTGGGTGCTTCTTCGGCAACTCAAATGGAATTGCGCTACCGGCATGCCCAGGGCCACTACGTTTGGATTGAGTCTGTTGGCAATCCCCTCTTTGACGATCAGGGCCGGATCGTTGGGTCAATTATTGGCAGTCGTGACATCACCGAACGTAAGCGGGCTGAAGACCTGTTGCGCCAGGCCGAGGCCAAATACCGGACTCTGGTTGAGAACATTCCGGCGGCGGTGTTCATCTGGGAATTGAGCGAGGCCGGGGCCTGCCTCTACATCAGCCCACAGATCGAGGGGATGCTGGGATTCTCGGTGGAGGAATGGCTGGCTGATCCTGAACTCTGGCGCAAACAATTGCACCCCGACGACCGCGACCGGGCCATCGCCGACGATGCCCACACGCTGGCCACAGACGAGCCGCTTCACTCCGAGTACCGCCTGCTGGCGCGTGATGGCCGGGCCGTGTGGGTACGTGACGAGGGCGTAGTGATGTCTGATGAGGCCGGCCAGCCTCGCCTCAACCAGGGCTACCTGCTCGACATCACCAAGCAGAAGCAGGCCGAGGCGCAAATTCAAGAATCTCTGCGAGAGAAGGAAGTTCTGCTAAAGGAAATCCACCACCGGGTGAAGAACAACCTGCAGATCATCTCCAGTCTGTTGAGTCTGCAGTCCAACACGGTCGCCGACAGTCATACCCTGGAGATATTGCGCGAAAGCCAGAACCGAGTCAAGTCCATGGCCCTGGTGCACGAGAAACTATATCGGTCGTCCGATCTGGCCCGAATTGACTTTGCCGAATACGTGCGGAGCCTGACCGCCCAGTTATTCCGGACGTACTCGACGGTTTCGGGAACGGTGGCCCTCACCCTCAACATTGAAAACATCTGGCTGGATGTGGACACCTCGATCCCATGTGGATTGATCATCAATGAGCTGGTGTCAAATGCCCTCAAGCACGCTTTTCCGGGCGGGCAAGAAGGGGAAATTGGCGTCGCCGCCTGTGACGACGGCGACGGGCGAATCCTTCTGCGAGTGAGTGACACCGGGGTCGGCTTCCCGGCGGCCATCGATTTTCGCAACACCCCCTCGTTAGGGTTGCAACTTGTCAATACCTTAGCCGATCAAATTGGCGGCGTGTTGGAGTTGAATCGCGGCCGGGGAACCGAGTTCAGGATCATATTCAAAGCGCCCGCCTTTAGGACCAGGAGTTGACCATGGAAAACGCGCGTATTTTGATTGTCGAAGATCAAAACATCATCGCTCTGGACTTGAAGAACCGGCTGACCAGCCTGGGCTACGTCGTTGCGGCGATGCTGGCTTATGGCGAAGAGGCAGTGGCCCAGGTGGAAGAGCTTAGGCCGGATTTGGTCTTGATGGATATTGTGTTGAAGGGCGAAATGGATGGCGTGCAAGCCGCCGAACAAATCCAGAAACGGCGCGATCTGCCCGTCATCTACCTCACCGCCCATTCCGATGCCCGGACACTGCAACGCGCCACCATCACCGAGCCTTACGGCTACATCCTCAAGCCGTTTGAGGATCGCGAACTGCACATGGCGATTGAAATTGCGCTTTACAAGCATCGCATGGAAGGACGGTTGAGAGAGCAGGGGCGCTGGTTCGCGGCCACCCTCAAAAGTATTGGCGAAGGCGTGATCGCCACCGACGCCAACCGGAGAATCAAGTTTATGAATCCGGTGGCCGAAACCTTGACGGGCTGGATCGAAGCCGAGGCGAATGGCCGAGACCTGGGCCAGGTTTTCAAAGTTGCCTATAAAGAAGCCAGGAAACGTCTGACCCATCCTCTGGTCGAAGCTCTCCAGGAAGATGCGGCCATTGGCTTTGCCAATCAGACCGTCCTGATCTCGAAGCAGGGAAAAGAAATCCCGATTGACCACAGCGCCGCCCCCATCCACGATGAGCAGAGGCGGATGGTGGGTTTCGTGATGGTGTTCCATGATATTACCCAGCGCCGGCGGGCCGAGGAGAAAATGCGGCTGGCGGCCAAAGTCTTTGAGAGCGCCGCCGAAGGGATCATGATCACCGACGCTCAGTCTCATATCGTTGCGGTGAATGACGCTTTCACCGCAACCACCGGCCACGAGCCGGATGAAGTCCTGGGCAAAACCCCGAGCCTGTTGCAATCTGGCAAACACGATGCCGAGTTTTATCGCGACCTGTGGAAGTCGCTGAAAGAAACCGGCCAGTGGAAAGGGGAAATTTGGAATCGCCGCAAGAACGGCGAACTCTATCCGCAGTGGCTGTCAATCAACACTGTCCGGGACGCTAAAGGAGGGGTCGGTAACTACGTGGGGATGTTTACTGACATCACCGCCCGCAAGCAGGCTGAAGAGCGCCTGCGGGTGTTAGCCTATCACGATCCCCTGACCGGCCTTCCCAACCGGGCCTTGTTTCACACGTTGCTGAACCAGGCGCTGGTCAAAGCCCAACGCCATCATCGCCTGGGCGCGGTATTATTCATTGATTTGGACCGTTTCAAAAACATCAACGACACCCTGGGGCATCCAGCAGGCGACCTGCTGTTGAAGGAGGCGGCGGCCCGATTGCTGACCTGCCTGCGCCAGAGCGACACGACAGCCCGGCTGGGCGGCGATGAATTTACGATCCTGCTTGAGGAGATTGCCCACGAGCAGGACGCTATCATCGTAGCCCAGAAGATTCTGGCCGCCCTGGCCGAACCGTTCAACCTGGCCAGCCATGAAGTTTTCGTGACGGCCAGTATTGGCATCAGCCTTTTCCCGCATGATGGGGGCGACGTGGATGCCCTGCTCAAAAATGCGGACACGGCCCTCTATCGCACCAAAGAGCAGGGCCGGAATGGTTATACCCTGTATACAGCCGAGATGAATGCCACGGCCTTAAAGCGGATGGCCCTGGAAAACAGTTTGCGCCGAGCCTTGGAGCGGCGGGAGTTTTTGCTCCACTACCAGCCTCGAGTGGCGCTCGATACCGGGCGCATGATCTGCATCGAAGCCCTATTGCGCTGGCAACACCCTGAATTGGGGCTGGTTATGCCCGATCAGTTTATCAGCCTGGCCGAAGAGACGGGGTTGATCATGCCGATCGGAGAGTGGGTTTTGCACACCGCTTGCGCTCAAACGAAAGCCTGGCAAACCTCGGGCTTTCCTGTCTTGCGCGTGTCCGTCAACTTGTCCGCCCGGCAATTCAAACAACCGGACCTGGTGGATCAAGTGGCGGATGCCCTGCGCGACACCGGCCTGGCGCCGGACTCGTTGGAACTGGAGCTGACCGAAAGCACCGTCATGCAGGATGCTGAAGACGCCGTCACCAAACTGAATGCCCTGAAACAGTTGGGCGTGCATCTTTCAATTGACGATTTTGGCACCGGCTATTCCTCTTTGGAATACCTGAAGCATTTTCCAATTGACATCCTCAAGATTGATCGGTCTTTCGTCCGGGACATTCCCGGCGATTCGGATAACGGGGCCATTGTCCGGGCCATCATCGCCATGGCCCACAGCCTGAAGATCAAGGTAACCGCCGAGGGAGTCGAGACGGCCGAACAACTCGGTTTTCTTAAGGCCTATCGCTGTGATGAGATGCAGGGCTATTACTTTGGCCTGCCACTGCCCACCCATGAGTTTTCGAAGCTCTTTTAGAAGAGGCGATGCTTCCCACAGATGAAACAAACACTTTCACAACCCGCCCTTTCTTTCCAAACAGCCCTGGCCATCGCCGGCGCCGTGATCGCGGTCAACATCGCGATTGTGGTCGGCACTGCCGCCAACCTGCCGTTGCGCATCATGCTCAATGACCTGCTGCTGCCCATCGTTACCGGTTTGGCGGCCGCGGCGCTGATCTATGCCGCGCGCCGGTCGCGCCCGGCTGGCCGGCGTCTCTTCGGGGCCTGGCTCTGCCTGGCCGCTGGCCAGATGGTCGCAACCGTCGGGAATGTTGCCTGGGACGTCCTGGAGATTGGGTTGGGCCAAAATCCGTCCAATAATACGGCGCTTGGAATCCTGTTCCTGCTGGGTTATCTCTTGACTGGCGCTGGCGTGCTGATCCTGGCTAAGGGCACCTTTAAACGTGAAGCAGTCGTCCGATCGCTTCTGGATATGGGCATCGTCCTGGTGGCGGGTGGCCTGCTGTTCTGGTTCTGGGTACTTGTGGTCGGCCTCACTCCGGCGCGCACCGCTGTCGATCCATTCGAGCAGGTTGTCGTCCTGCTCTACCCGCTTATGGACTTCATGCTGTTCACGGCTTTGATCCAGCTAGTCTTCCGGCAAACGTGGTCGCGCGGCCACGGGCCGATCATGTTGATGATCGCTGGCCTGTCCTTCAGGATCCTCAGCGATGTGGCCAATGCCCTTCAGTCTTTACAAGGCGGCTACATTACTGGCGGTTGGCTGGACGTTGGCTTGACGATCAGCTTCACCCTGTTTGGCCTGGCCGGATATCTGCAGGCCGTCCAAGGGCCGATTGAGGAAGACCCACACTGGTCTGGGCCAGCCGTCTGGGTGCAAACACTGCCTTATCTTTGGGTCTTCGTTGTCGGCGGGCTGATGCTCTGGAGCGACAACCAGGACCTGGGGGTCAACCACGACTTTCTCGAATGGGGCTTCGTCAGCATCGTCGGTCTGGTGATCGTGCGTCAGTGGGTTGCCATCAGGGAAAATGTGCAGTTTTACGGGATGGCCCGACAGGAGATTGCTGAACGTCAACGCGCCGAGGCCGAGATCAAGCAATTAAATGAAGACTTGGAGCGCCATGTGCTTGAGCGGACGACGCAATTGGAAGCTGCTAATCAGGGTTTGCAACTCGAAATTTCTGAACGCCGCCGGGCCGAGGCGGCGCTGTACGAGAGTGAAACCAGATTCCGCACCCTGGTGGAGCAACTTCCGGCGATTACCTATATCGTGCCCTTCGCGGAAACACAACGAACGCTCTATGTCAGTCCGCAAATCGAGACGATATTGGGCTTTTCACAGGCAGAATGGACGGCTGATCCCGACCTCTGGAGCAAACAACTCCACCCTGATGACCGTGAGCGGGTGTTAGCCGAAGACGCCGGCAGCAGCATCACTGGAGTGTTTAGCTCCGAATATCGCATTCGGACCCGCGATGGCCGGGTAGTATGGCTGCGCGATCTATCCCGGCGTGTTTACGACGAGGTCGGGCAAGCCCGCTTCTCTCAGGGGATCGAGTTCGACATCACTCATCTTAAACAAACAGAGGCCGCGTTACGCCAGAGTGAAGCCGAACTGCGGGCTTTGTTTGCGGCCATGAACGATGTAGTGATCGTATACGACCGGGAGGGCCGCTATCTCAGAGTCGCCCCAACCAACACCTCGCTCCTGTATAAACCGCCGGATGAAATGTTGGGGAAGACCCTGCACGACGTCTTGCCCACGCCCCAGGCTGACCTGTTGCTCAACCACATCCAACTTGCGCTGGAAAAACAACAGGCGGTGACTGTTGACTACAGCCTGAACATTGATGGGCGCGAGATCTGGTTCGCGGGAATGATTTCGCCGATGCCTAATGAGGCAGCAGTCCTGGTTGCGCGTGACATCACCGAACGCAAGCGAGCGGAGGCGCGCACCTCTGCCTTTGGCTCACTGGCCCAACGACTCAACTCGACCACGAACCCTCAAGAGGCGGCCCGGATCATTGTTGATGTAGCCGGCCAACTTTTGGGCTGGGATGCGTGTTTCCTCGATTTATTTTCAGCCGAGCAGGATCGGGTCTTTCCTATTCTGGCGATGGATATGATTGGGAGCCAGCGGGTTGACGTTCCCACCGAGTCTCTGTCAGATCAACCTACGCCAATGTTGCACCGAACGATCAACGAAGGCGGGCAATTAATGTTGCTGGCTGAGGAAGAAACCGATTTGCCCAGCCTCCGTCGTTTTGGCGATATCTCGCGCGCTTCGGCCTCGCTGATGTACGTGCCCATTCGAAACGGGGCCGCAATGATTGGCGTTTTATCCATCCAAAGTTATACCCGCCAGGCATATAACCAGGAGTCTCTAGGCATGTTGCAAGCTCTCGCCGATCATTGCGGCGGTGCGCTGGAGCGCATCCGGGCGGAAGAGCAAATCAGGGCCTCCCTGCGCGAGAAGGAAGTGCTGTTGAAGGAAATCCATCACCGGGTGAAGAACAACCTGCAAATCATCTCCAGCCTGTTGAGTCTGCAATCCAACACCGTCGCCGACAGCCAGGCGCTGGAGATATTGCGCGAAAGCCAGAACCGCGTCAAGTCGATGGCCCTGGTGCACGAGAAGCTCTACCGGTCGCCCGACCTGGCCCGGATTGACTTTGCTGAATATGTGCGAAGCCTGACGGCGCAATTGTTCCGGACGTACGCGCCCGGGTCGGGCGTGGTCGAACTTCAGACCCAGATAGAAGGCCTGTGGCTGGATGTGGACACAGCAGTTCCGTGCGGCCTGATTATCAATGAACTGGTGTCCAACGCCCTCAAGTATGCCTTCCCGGATGGACGGTCGGGGAAGATTCGTGTTGCCGTCGATCGGGGTGATGCCGACCGCCTTGCCTTGCGGGTGGTTGATAACGGCGTTGGTTTCCCGGCCAACGTGGACTATCGCAACACAACGTCGTTGGGACTGCAGCTGGTCAACACGTTGGCCGATCAGATCGGCGGAACGGTGGAGTTGGAGCGCTACCCGGAGACGGCCTTCAAGATTGTTTTCAGGCCGCCCGGCTTGGAAGAAAAGAGGCAATAATGGAGAAAGCGCGCATCCTGGTGGTCGAGGACCAAAACATTATCGCCCTGGACTTGAAGAACCGCCTGACCGGCCTGGGCTATGGAGTGGCGGCAGTCCTTGCTTATGGCGAAGAAGTGGCCGCCAAGGCAGAAGAACTCAAGCCAGATTTGGTCTTGATGGATATTATCTTGAAAGGAGAAATGGACGGGGTGCAGGCCGCCGAACAGATCCACCAGCAATTCGGTCTGCCCGTCATTTACTTGACCGCCCATTCCGACGAACGGACATTGCAGCGAGCCAGAGTCACCGAGCCGTATGGTTACATTCTCAAGCCGTTTGAAGATCGCGAATTGCACATGGCGATTGAGATCGCCTTATACAAGCATCGGATGGAAAAGAAGCTGAAGGAGAGCGAACGCTGGTTAGCCGCCACTCTGAAAAGTATCGGCGACGCGGTGATTGCTACCGATAGCAACGGACAGATCAAATTCATGAATCCGATAGCCGAAGCGCTGACCGGCTGGACCCAGGCCGAGGGGACAGGCCAAGAGCTAAGCGCGGTTTTCAATATTATCAACGAAGAAACTCGCGCTCCGGTCAAGAATCCCGTCGTCCGAGTCCTGCAAGGAGGCATCATTGTCGGGCTGGCGAACCACACTGTTCTGGTAACGAGAGACGGAAAAGAAATGCCGATCGAAGACAGCGCGGCGCCCATTCGGGATGAGCAAGGCAACATCACCGGCGTCGTTCTGGCCTTTCACGACATCACTGAGCGCAAGAGGGCGGATGATGCGCGGCGCTGGGCGGAAGAACGGTATCGCAGGTTATTTGAAGAAGCGCCGCTGATGTACATCAGCACCCACAACCAGGCCGGCATTCCGATTGTCTCAGAATGTAACCAGGCGTTTCTGAACGCGCTGGGGTACACCCTGGCCGAGGTGAGGGAACAGCCTTTGTCCAACTTTTACACGCCCGAGTCGCGCCGCGCCCTGCTGGAAAACGGCGGCTATCGCCGCGCCCTGGCGCATTACTTTACTGGCGAAGAACGCGCGCTCGCAGCCCGCGATGGCCGCGTTGTGCACACCCTGCTTACCGCCGTGCCAGAAACCGACGCCCAAGGCAACGTGATCGGGACACGCGCGATGTATGTAGACATCACCGAACGCAAGCGCGCGGAGGGTGAGCGGGCGCAACTCTTCAACGTTCTTGAAACCAGCCTTAACGAAATCTATATTTTCGATGCTGGGACTCTGCGCTTTCAATACGTCAACCAGGGTGCGCTTCGCAATCTGGGCTATACCCGCGAAGCCATGAGCGCCATGACACCGCTGGACTTGAAACCCGAATTCGACCTGGCCTCCTTTCGCAACCTTCTCGGACCGTTGCTTCGCCGCGAGCTGGAGGAGTTGGTCTTCCACACTATACATCGCCGCGCGGATGACAGCCTCTACCCCGTTGAAGTCCACTTACAGTTGTCTAATTTCAAAGGAGAGCGCGCTTTTCATGCCATCGTCCTCGACATCACCGAGCGCAAGCTGGCGGAGGAAGAGATTTCGAAATTCAAACTGGGCATTGAGTGCTCCACTGACGCCGTCTTCATGACGGATGCCCAGGGCGCGATTGTCTACACTAACCCGGCTTTTGAACGGGTCTACGGGTACGGCCCGAAAGAAACGCTGGGGCAGACTCCCAGAATCTTGAAGTCGGGGCTTACCCCTCAGGAGAATTACAAGTACTTCTGGGACACACTTCTAGCCAGGGGTGTGGTTGCGGGAGAGATCGTTAACAAGACGAAGGAGGGTCGCCTCATCACGATTGACGGCTCGAACAACCCGATTGTGGATGAAGCGGGGAATATCGTCGGCTTCCTGGGAGTGCATCGCGACATCACCGAGCGCAAGCGGGCGGAGGAAGCCGTGCGCGAAAGCGAATCAAACCGACGTCTAATCATGAACAACATTGATGAAGTCGTCTATTGGGTCGAACAAACCGCGCCCGGTTCACCCGAGGGCATCGTCCGCTTTGTCAGCGAACGGACAGACCACGTCCTCGGATACTCACCCCAGGCATTTATAGAAGATTCTAGTCTATGGTTCAGATTAATTCACCCCGACGACATCCCGGCTCTTCAAGTGCAAACCGCCTCCATTATGAATACCAAACAGCCGGGTATACGCGAATATCGCATGCGGTCCAAATATGCAGATGAATATCGCTGGATAGAGGACCGCGTTGTACCCCGCCTAGATAAGTCTGGCGATGTAATCGGCACCTTTGGTGTTGCCCGAGACATCACCGAGCGCAAGAAGGCCGAGGCCACCCTGGCCATCGCCAACGCCGACCTGGAGCGAGCCTTGCTCAACGCCAACGAACTGGCCGTGGCCGCCCAGGCTGCCAGCCGGGCCAAGAGCGAATTTTTGGCCAACATGAGCCATGAGATTCGCACCCCGCTCACCGCCGTGCTGGGCCTGACCGAGTTGACGCTGAATAGCGACCTGGCGGCTGAACAACGCGACTGGTTGGGGCAGGTCTATGCGTCGGGCCAGGCGTTGTTGGAGTTGATCAATAACATTCTCGATCTGTCCAAGATCGAAGCCGCCCGGCTGGAGTTGGATAAGGTGGAATTTGAATTGCCGGCCCATATTCAGCAGGTGACGACCACCCTGGCTGCCCGCGCCGCCGCCAAGCAATTGGATTTCAATTACTCGTTAAGTGTGGACGCGCCCCAAACTCTGGTGGGCGACCCGGTTCGCCTGCGGCAGATTCTGCTCAACCTGCTGGACAATGCCATCAAGTTCACCGAGCGCGGCGAAGTCTCCTTGCGAGCGCGGGTAGAAGCCCGGAATGCCGACGAAGTGACATTTCACTTTGCCGTTCGTGATACCGGCATTGGCATTCCCCAGGACAAGCAAGCCATCATCTTTGAACCGTTCACTCAAGCCGATGGCCATATTGCCCGCCAATTCGGCGGCACCGGGCTGGGGCTGACCATCTCACAGCGGCTGGTTGAAAAATTCGGCGGCCACTTGTGGGTGGAGAGCCAGGCCGGCGAGGGGAGCACCTTTCACTTCACGGCCCTGTTCGCGTTGCCGGCCCAACCCGGTCAACCGGGTGGAGCTGAAAAAGCGTCTACCGAGGAAACTGGCCTGACGAAAGGATATCCGCTCAATATACTACTGGCGGAAGACAATCCAGCCAATCAGATCGTTCTCAGCAACATGCTAAAGAAACGTAGCTGGCAGGTGACAGTGGCCGTGACCGGCCGGGAAGCCCTGGAATGTATGGCTGAAGACACCTTTCACCTGATCTTGATGGACTTGCAAATGCCTGACATGGACGGTTTGGCCGCCACGGCCGCCATCCGCGCCCGTGAACTAGGCACCGGCCGGCATATACCCATTCTGGCCCTCACCGCCTTTGCCATGAGCGGCGACCGGGAACGGTGTTTGCAGGCCGGCATGGATGAGTATCTGTCGAAGCCGGTGAATGCTTCAGAGTTAGTTGGCATGATTGAACGGCTTGTCTCCCCGCAGGTATCTTAGTAAACGTAAAAGAATAACTCCTGCTCCGCTTCGCGTTTGTAACGCGAAGCGGAGCGGCCAAGCGGCTGGACGCTTCGCGCAAATCCAGCCGGAGCAAACTGCGGAGTTATACTTTTACGCCTCTCCCGTTTTTGACGGGATTTATGGGTGTCACCCTGAGCGAAGCGAAGGGTCTCTGGCTGGTTGCGCCGAGATTCTTCGCTTCGCTCAGAATGACAGGGGCGCTTTCCCGTTAAAGCCGGAAGAGCCACTTTTACAAGTTCTTAGCAGCAGTAACCGATTGCGCTTTCTTCACCGCAGAGCGCGGAGCGCGCGGAAAATCAACACCGGCGCCGAAGGCCAATTTTGCTGTTGGCGAATCCGAGGCTGGGCCTGATGAGGAGAGGGTATATACTAGCGTCATCAGCCTCCATGTTGGATGTTGATGACGCTGGTGTTATTAACTCGCCTTACGCAACGTCACACCCGCGAAGCTTGTCCCCGCGCAAACGGGGAACGGGCGCCTAACCTTGCCACCCTTGGATTCCCGCCCACGCGGGAATGACGGGGCCTTCGACACGCTCAGGCCCCGTCCGGCCCCTGGATTCCCGCCTACGCGGGAATGACACCAGAGCGGTTTGCGTAAGACTCATGACGAATTGCGGCTCTTCCGGGTTTAACGGGAAACGCTCGGCGCGGATTGCCAAATCCGCGCCCTTGCCGCCGGATTTGGCAACGCGAAGCGGAGCGGGAGCAGAGTGTCCAATAATCCCGCCAAAGCCGGGAGAGCCCGAATTGCTTATGAACCCGACAGGCAAACTCAGAAGATCGTTCATTGCTTTCGCTCTCTCCGTGAGCCTCACGGCGCTCGTCCACGCTCAAAGCTCCGGTGGCGCGCTGGTGCTCACCGCCGAGGGACCGGTGACCCCGGTGATGGTCAGCTACATCCAGCGCGGCATCTCCACCGCCGAGCAACAGGGCGCACAAGTCCTCATCATCAAACTCAATACGCCGGGCGGCCAGATCGACTTGATGAATAAGATCGTCAACGCTATTCTGGAAAGCAAGACGCCGGTCGTGGTCTACGTTGCCCCGCGCGGGGCGATTGCCGGGAGCGCCGGGACCGTCATCACCCTCGCCGGGCATCTCAATGCTATGGCTCCCGAAACAGCCATCGGCGCGGCCAGCCCGGTCGGCTCGCAGGGCGAAGACCTGAGCCAAACCCTGGACGCCAAACTCAAGAATGCCCTCAAGGCTGAGATACGAAACTACGCCAGTGAACGCCCCGAAGAGGCCATTGCCCTGGCCGAGTCGATGATTGACGAAGCCAAAGCCGCCACCGTCGAAGAGGCCAAGGCCGTCGGCCTCACCGACTTCATCGCCGACGACGTGCCCGACCTGCTTCGCCAGATGGACGGCAGGCTAGTCGTCGCGCAGGGCCGGACGGTCACCCTCAAAACAGCGGGCATTCCAATCACCGAGCTCTCCGTCAGCCTGCTGGAAGAAATTCTGGGCCTGCTCACCAACCCCAACATTGTCTTTCTGCTAATTACGATAGGTGCTCAAGCCATTTTAATTGAGTTGTCCAGCCCGGGCGGGTGGGTGGCCGGGTTCCTCGGCGCGGTGTGTCTGGCTCTGGCCTTTT
>CAYSIV010000062.1:0-423 GCA_964431175.1 uncultured Anaerolineales bacterium | reverse complement strand
CGTCAACTGGTTCGGCATCGTCTTCATCATTTTGGCCTTCGCCCTCTTTATTCTTGATGTCAACGCGCCCACCCACGGCGCGCTCACGGCGGCGGCGGTTGGCTCGCTCATCGTTGGGGCGCTGGTGCTGTTCAACTCGCCCGGCTCACAGCCTTACCTGCGCGTCTCGGTTCCGTTTGTGATTGGAACGTCGGTCGTGCTGGGCGCGGCCTTTTTTGCCATTCTATTGGTGGCATTGCGAACGCGGCGCTTGCCGGTGGCGGTTGGCGTGGAAACGCTGATCGGCAAGGCGGGCGAAGTGCGCCAGCCGCTCGCTCCCAGCGGCACGGTGCAGGTGGGCGGCGAACTGTGGAGCGCCGAGACTGATGACGAACAACCGGTTGAGTCCGGCCAGAAAGTGGAAGTGGTGGCAGTGAAAGGGCT
>CAYSIV010000061.1:0-23374 GCA_964431175.1 uncultured Anaerolineales bacterium | reverse complement strand
TGTTCTAACTGGAGCACTTATGGACTTTTCCCTCACCGAAGAACAAACCATGTTCCGCGACCTGTTTCGCGACTTTGCCGAGAAGGAATGAGAACAACGGATCGTCCGAATTCAACGGATCACGATCCGTCTAATTCGTCAAATCCGTTGTTCTAACTGGAGCACTTATGGACTTTTCCCTCACCGAAGAACAAACCATGTTCTGCGATCTCTCCGCGACTTTGCCAGAAAGAAATGAGAACAACGGATTGGTCGAATTCAACGGATCGCGATCCGCCTAATTCACCTGATCCGTTGTCATAGACTGGAGCACTTATGGACTTTTCCCTCACCGAAGAACAAACCATGTTCCGCGATCTCTTTCGCGACTTTGCCGAGAAGGAGGTGGCGAAGGTGGCGGAGCACACCGACCGGAATGAAGAGCCGCCCGTTGAGTTGTTCAAGAAAGTGGCGGCGCAGGGCTTCTTCGGCGCACCCATCCCCGAAGCTTACGGCGGGGTGGGCATTGATTGGCAGTCGTATAACATGCTGGCCGAAGAGTTGGGCAAGCACTGCCTCTCGACGGCGATCACGATTGGCCTGCACACCAGCCTGGCCGCGCAGACCATCCTCGACGCCGGAACCGAGGAGCAGAAGCAGAAGTATCTGCCGATGATGGCCGCTGGCGAGATGATCGGCGCGTTCGCCCTCACCGAGCCGGATGCCGGTTCCGACGCCGGTTCTCTGTCCACCATCGCCGAACGAACTGACGGCGGCTACAGGCTCAACGGCGTCAAGTCGTGGGTCACAAACGCCGGCATTGGCGGCGTCTTCATTGTCTTCGCGTCCACTAATCCGACGGCGCGGCAGGAGGGCATCTCGGCCTTCATTGTCGAGAAAGACGCGCCCGGCGTGATGGTGGGTTATCGAGAAAAAACGGTGGGTCTGCGCGGGCTGGGCATCCACACTGTCTATTTTGAAGACTGCTTCGTTCATGAGGCAAACTTGCTCGGCGGCGAGAATCAAGGTTGGGGCATCATCTTACGCGCCTTCAACCGAGTCCGCCTGACCTTAGCCGCCATATCGCTTGGCGCGGCCGAGGCCTCGCTCGCCCTCGGCGTCACCTTCGCCGCCGAACGCAAACAGTTCGGGACGCAGATCGCCACCAAGCAAGCCATCCAAAATTATGTGGCCGATGTGTCAACGGACATTGAAGCCCTGCGCGGGCTGGTGCGACACGCCGCCTGGCTGGCTGACGAGGATGGGCGCGGTAATCGCGCCCCCACAGATTTCGGGCGAGCCGCCTCGATGGCGAAATACTTTGGGGCGCGGGTCGCCAAAGACGCCGCCAACAAAATGTTGCAAGTCCACGGCGGCTACGGCTTCTCGGACGAATACGCCATCTCGCGCTACTACCGCGACGTGCGTGCCTTGCGCATTATTGGCGGCACTGATGAAATGCAGAGATACGTGGTGGCGCGAGCCGCGTTTGAAGAGAAGGGAATCAAGATACAGCCATAAGACGGACACGGAGAGCGGGAGAAGGGGAGACAAGGAGATCGCCTTGTCTCCATGTCTCCTTGTTTCCCTGTCTCGGAACCGAAGAGGCTAACCGATGAACTACGACCTCCCCCCCGAATACATCGCCCTCCGCAAAATGATCCGCGAGTTTTGCGTGGAAGAAGTTGCGCCCATCGCCCAAAGGCTCGACGAAGATGTGGACTTGCGCCACGACCTGCTCCGGCGGATGGGCGAGCTTGGCATGTTGGGCGCGCCATTTCCGCGCGAGTACGGCGGCATGGGCGCCGGCGAATTGGGCTACTGCATCCTCATGGAAGAGATTGACCGTGTCTCAGGTTCACTCACCACTATCGTCGGCGCTCACATCGGCATCGGCGTGATGAGCCTGTACCTCGACGGCTCGAAGGCCCTCCAGGACAAGTACATGCCCGACCTGTGCAGCGGCAAAAAGATTTGCGCCTTCGCCCTCACCGAACCGGGCGCGGGGTCGGACGCCGCCGGGATTCAACTGCGGGCCACCCTCGAAGGCGACTCCTACTTCCTCGACGGCCAGAAGATGTGGATCACCAACGGCCCCATCGCCGAAGTGATCAACGTCCTGGCCCTCACCGACCCGGCCCTGGGCGCGCGCGGCGGGGCCACTGTCCTCGCCGTCGAGAGTCAATGGAAGGGCTTTACCGCCGGCAAGCCGGAGCGCAAGATGGGCCTGCATGGGTCGCCCACCTCCGTCCTAACCTTTGACGAAGTGCGCGTGCCAAAAGAAAACGTCGTCGGGCAAGTCGGCCTCGGCTTTGTCACCTTCATGAAAACGCTTGACATCGGGCGCGTCTCGCTCGGCGCGGCCACCCTCGGCGGCGCGCAAGCCGCCCTCGACGCCGCCGTCCGCTGGGCCAGGATGCGGTCACAGTTTGGCCGGCCCATCGCCCACATGCAATCCATTCAATTTATGCTGGCCGACATGGCCGCCGAGATAGAAGCCTTACGCGCCCTCGTCTATCGCACCGCCTGGCTGGTGGACAATGGCCGCCCGTTTGTCAAAGAGGCGGGCATGTGCAAACTGCTCGGCTCCGAAACCGCCTCGCGTTGCATTGACCGCGCCCTGCAAATTCACGGCGCGCTCGGCCTCAGCCGCGACTTTCCGATCGAACGCGGCTTCCGCGACGCCCGCATCTCCGAAATCTTCGAAGGCACGAATGAGATTCAGCGGATTGTGATTGCCTCGGAGTTGATGCAGGAAGTTGGCGTGAGGTTGCGGCCTTAGACAAGGTGACACAATGACAATGCGTATTCTCGTCCCCATCAAACAAATTCAAGACCCCGCTGGACTCATGGTCAATCGCAAAGCGGGAAAAGTGTTCGTAAATCATGAAGCGTATGTGATGAACCCGGCCAGCAAACGCGCCGTGGAAGCCGCCCTGCGCCTCAAAGATTTCAGGGACGCGGACGTGATCGTGATCACTTTTGGTTCCGCTCAATCCGCCAACTGCCTGCGCGAGGCTCGGGCTATGGGCGCTGATCGCGCCATTCTGATCCCCACCGGCCCCGCCGATTCGGCGGTTGTCGTCCGTGCTTTAGTAGCCTTAGCCAGCCACCTGGGTGGCGTTGATCTCTTCATCCTGGGCAACCGGACTCTCGACACGGGCGTCTCCTCCGGTGCCTGGCTGGCCGAAGCCCTGAACTGGCCCTTCCTCGGCGAGGCGGTGGATGTTTCGGTCGAGGGCAACGCCGCCCGCATTATCCGCAAAGACGATTCGCACAACGTCTATGAAGCCGATCTGCCGGCCATCGTCACGATGACTCGTGAAGGCCCGCAGCCGCGTTACCCGCATGGCGGCAAGATCATGGCCCTCTACCAAGACCCGAACGCCGTCGAAACCATCACCCCCGCCGAGCTTGGTTTAGCCGACTCTGATCTACAACCCGTCACCGCCGAACGCGGCCAATCCTTCCCGCCGGAACGCGAGTTTGGCGGGCAGGCGGCCTTGGAAGATGTGGCGGTTGTGTTGAAGAGCAGAGGTTAGAGAACTAGAGAATTAGAGAATTGGAGATTGGGATGGACATTTATGACCTTCAAGCCCTGATCGGCCAAAGCACCGAAACCGAAGATTATCGCGACCTGTGGATTGTTGACCTTGCCCCCCCTCTCCTGTCAGGCGCACTTCCCGACGGCGCGCAAGCGGGGGCCGGGGGTGAGGGCCTGGGCTTACTAGGCGAAGCCCGCCGCATGGCTGACTCGCTCGGCGCATACGTCCACTACCTCGGCCCGGCAGACTCGGCGGAAGCCATTGCCTTCGGCGCCGATCGTGTTCACCCGCTTGCTGTTGAGTCGGCGGATTCTGCCGTCGCCGCCCTGGCCCCATTCTTCGAGTCCCGCAAACCGGAGTTCGTCTTCCTCGTGGCGACGGACCTGGGCAACGAAGTGGCTGGACGGCTGGCCTGCCGCTTGAACGGCGGCGCGCTCTACAATTGCATTGCCTTGCAACTCGATGAGGGCACGCGCGAGCTTGTTGGCTCGCACCCGGTATACGACGGCGCTTACTATCTCGACACCGCCCTCACCGCCAAACCCGCTATCGTCACCGTAAAACCGGAATCGTTTGTCGTGCCTCAGCCTGACAGTGGCCGCTCCGGCGAAGTCGAGACCCTGGACGTGCCGGCAACCGAAAGCCGTATCCGTTTATTGGGCAAAGCGGATTACACCGCGCCGGCGATTCCCCTGCACAAGGCGGCCAAAGTTGTTGCCGTCGGGCGGGCAGGCAACGATGGCGAGTCGGTCGGCATCGCCAGGCAAATCGCCGAAAAGATCGGCGCGAACTTTGCCGGTGATCGCTCGGCGTTCGACTCGGGCTGGGTCCATCACGATCAAATTGTGGGGGTCGTCGGCACTGAAATAGCGCCCGATGTTTACATTGCCGCCGGAATCTGGGGCGACACTTTGCACCGGGCTGGCGTGGAAGGCGCGAAGTATGTCATCGCCATTCACCCCGACAAGCGCGCCCCCATCTTCACCTATGCCGATGCCTGCATTGTCGGCAAACCGAAAGACGTTCTGCTGAAACTGCTGGCAATGTTGTAACTGCCTGTTTCCAAAGACGTGGGAGCGGTTTGTAACCGCGACCTGACATCGCGGTTACAAACCGCTCCCACGCTCCCACGTTACTAACCGCTCCCACGCTCCCGCCAGAACATTCAAACGAGGCGGCGCATCATCGACATGGCCACGCCCGCTATCTGCGCCAACATCATCACCGCCGTCAACCCCAGAACAATCAACATCATCACCTGCTCACGCTCGACCACAAGTTGATAGCCGATCGTGTGCGCCAGCGCCACCACGATCAGCGCGTAGTTGAGCCGTTGGATCCACTTCCACAGCGGGCCGCGCAACCACTTTAGCGAAAGGTCATTGGAAAGAAAAAGCAACAAGATGAGGCCGACGGTTGCCACGGCGCCAGTGTAGTTGCTGAGACCGAATAAATTTGACAGCGGCTTGAAGCCATGATGCGCCGTGCGTTCGAAGAAGTATTGGACGATGTCGCCGTTCATATGCACCTGGAAGCCAAAGACCACGTGCAGGCCACCCGTCACCCCGGCCCAGATGCCAACATCACGGCGTAAATTGATGTTGACCGGATTGCGCCTCTGCCTCAGCAGTTGGAGCGGGCCGATGACGAGCGTGACGGCAATCAGGATCAGGCTGATGTAGCCAAGGCCAATCGTCAGGCTGTGCGCCAGCGTCAGGTCGGGCTTGAGGGTGTAAGTGAAATAGCAACCGGCGGCGGTGAGCAGAGTCAGGGCCACGTGCGTTAATCGGCGGTTACCGTCTTTAGGGATAAAGGGCAACATGAGCCATATTTTATCCGTATAATTGTCTTCAGTGGACACAATCACCAGCCGCGCCAACCCAAAAATCAAACAAGCCCGCGCCCTGCGCCAGCGGAAAGAGCGCGAGGCCAGCGGCCTGTTCCTGGTAGAAGGCATCTCGCACGTCGCCGCCGCCCTGGAGGCCGGGGCGACCGTCGAATACATTTGTTACGCCCCCGCCCTGCTCGCCAGCACCTTCGCCAATGACTTGATCGGGCGCGCCTCAGCGCAAGGTATCTCTTGCTATTCAACATCCACCGAAGTCTTCGAGTCGCTGGCCGAGAAAGACAACCCGGCCGGCCTCGTTGCCATCGTCCGCAAACCAATCTCAAATCTCAAGTCCCAGGCACAGCCCGCAAATAGCACGCGAATCCCAAATCCCAAGTCGTGGTACATCGCTTTAGTTTCTCCGCAAGACCCTGGCAACATCGGCGCGATTCTGCGCACGATTGATGCCGTAGGCGCCAGCGGTCTCCTGTTGCTCAACGGCGGCGCTGACCCTTTTCATCCGAACGCAGTGCGGGCCAGCATGGGCGCGATCTTCCACTTGCCGGTCGTGTCGGCCACGTTCGATGAGTTCTGCGCATGGGCGAAACAAAGCGGCTTCAATATCATCGGCACATCGGCCCGCGCCCGCGCCGACTATCGAAACGCCGAATACAAGCGGCCACTGATTCTGTTGTTGGGCAGTGAGCAAAAGGGGCTGTCGCCGGAGCAGGCGGCGGTTTGAGTGATGTTGTACGAAGTTCTGGCGCAGAGTCGGTAACACATTACTCAGTCGCCACGTTGGCGCGCTCGGCCTCGATGAACGACCCGATGCTGGCCAGCATTTTGTCGAGCTTTATCATCCCTAACATCATCCGGCGCACCACAGGCCGGTTAAGCCAGCGCGGCAGGCCAAAGGGCAAGGGGCGCATTTTGAGCATGTAGCGCAGGCGTGCGCCGTCGTTTGGCAAAGGCTCCAGCCAGTAGGTTTCGAGCTGTAGCATGTCGCCCTCGTGTGTTTCGAGTGTGAAGTAATCGAAAGGCCGCCAATCAAGAATGGTCTCTGTCGCCACGCCTTTCCCGTGAGCGCAATGATTGCGCGCCCCAACCCCGGTGCGCCCGCCCGGCCGGTCACCCGCGCTGAAATGCCCCGCCGCCGCGGCCCACAGGTTGCGTTTGCGCACATCGTTCAGCCAGTCCCACACCACCGGCGGTGGCGCGGCGTAATCCTGCACCAGGATCAGGTCGGCCTCCTCAGGCCGGAGAGTGATATGCCGGGCTTCGACGATCTCGTTATAACGTGTGTGCAAATCGAGGCTGTAGGTTTGCACTTCGCCCAAATGCTCGTAGGCCTCGGTTTGGGGGTGCAGGCCCAGCTCGGCCGGGCGCGCGCCGATGTGCTCCAGACTCTTTTCAGTGAACAGGGCATAGGCCCGCCAGCCGGTGGTTTCGGCGAGGTGATTCTTCAGCAGGCGGTGGATGAGATTCACGTCCGAGCCGACCAGTTCGCGCACGCCGGCCACACTCTGCACAATGAAGTCGCCATGATGAGTCAGAAACTTGAGGTCGAGGCTGGGGAGGCAACGGCAGGCGTTGCACTGGCAGGTGGTGCGGCGGCGGATGCCCTCCAGCCGATCTTTGAACGCGGCGTAAGTCGCTTCAATGAGTTCAAACAGTATTTCGCCGCGCGAGATCAAGCTCTCCGGCGCGTAGACGAACACGGCGTCGCCTTCGAGTTTGGAAAGAGTGAGCGCGGGAGTGAGCCGGGCGACGATGATTTCCAGCAGGTCGGTGAGGATTTCATTGGCGTGCTCCAGTTCGGTTCCGGCCAGGTAGGAGGTGAAGCCGGAGATGTCGGCCAGGAGGAGGTAGCCATGTTGAGTCTTTTCGCTCATCTATTTTGTCGCTTCCTTCAATCGCGCGCACAACATACGCATGACGGTCAGGCTGGTCTCGGGGCGCTCGCGCAGAAGTCCTTCAAACTGCTTGCGGTCAATGCACAATGTGCGCACATCACCCGCAGCCACCAGCGAGGCCATGCGCGGTTCCTGGCTGATGATCGACATCTCGCCCACATAATCGCCCAATTTCCGCCGCGCCACTTCACCATCGGGGCCGTCGGCATTGGCCGTCATCACTTGCACCTCGCCGGAGACAATGATAAACATCTCGTTTCCGGTTTCACCTTCGTAAGCAATCGTTTCACCGTCGGGGAAGAACTGCTCGCCGGCAATGCCCGCCACCTGCTTCAAATCAGCGGGAGAGAGATCGGCGAACAGTGGCACGCGGCGCAGGAATAAAATGCGTTCCATGAGTGACAGGGTGGGCAAGGTATCCATCGTTGGGCTTCCGTTGAGAATTGAGGCGGCGCGTCCGGCAGCGTCGCGCACGACCGGGTCGGGATCGGATTGGGCAAGTCCGGTGACGGTCGCCAGCAGTTGCGGGGCTTTGGAGGCGGCCAACGCGGCGCAGGCCCGCATCCACGAGTCCTGCTCGTTCAAGACTTCGAGGAGCTTCGCGCTGAGTTGGCTGTCGGCCAGCGGCGGTTTGGCCTCGGTCGTCTCCCAAAATTTGAGCAGGGGCCGGATCAATTGCGCCTCGCGCACCGACTCCAGCGTTTCCAGGGCGTTAGCCCGTTGAGTCGGGTCGCGGCTCTTGAGATTCTCGACGACGACTGAGAGCGAATCTCGGTCGCCAAGAAGGCTGAGGGCGCGCAAGGTATACAGGCCGTGACGCTCGGCTTTGTCGAGCAAGGAGGCGACCAACAGGCAAACGTAGTAATCGTCGCCATACGACTCAAATTCGCTCCACAGCGCGTGATAGTGCAAGGCACTGGCGATCCGGTCGTGGATATACTTGCGGATCGAGTCGGCGGCCCGAGGCGCGGGCAGTTGCTCCAGCGCCAGAAGCGCGCCGCGTTCGGTCTCCGGTTTGAAGAGGGCGGCGACGGTTTGCTCAAGGGCCGGGAGTCCGATCTGGCCCAGGGCCGAGGCGACGGCCTCACGCACCGAACGGTCGTCGGCGCTCAGGGCGTCCACCAGCGGCCCGATCACTTCAGCATGATCACAGCACACCAGCGCCGAGGCAGCCGCCCGGCGCGCGGCGGGCGGCGCGTAAGCGTCGCCCAATTCGGTGGCGATCAATTCGCACGCTTCCGAGTCTCCCCAGTCGCCGAGCGCGGTGAGCGCGTGGACTCGTTCATCGGTCTCGCCGAGCGCGGCCATGGTTCTCAACATGTCGCGCGCCTGAGAGTTGGGGCCGGCTCGCAACAGGGCCACCGCCGCCCGCGCCCGAACCGCTGAGTCGGCGTCTTCGAGCAACGGCGAAACGTGAGCGGCCACGCCCTGCTTGTAACCCGAAAGTTGTCCCAGTGACTCGATGGCTTGCAGGCGAACTTCCGGCTCCGGGTCTTTGAGGCGCGTCGCCACGTCGAGCAGAGCCGACGATGCTTTGGCGCAGGCCAGCGCCCTGAGCGAAGCGGCCCGCACTTGCGCGTCCGAATCGTTCAGCGCATTCACCAGCGCGTCGGTGGCGCTAGGCACGGAAAGGTTGCCAAGTATTTCAGCCGCCACGCGGCGAATGGCCGGGTCGGGATTGGCGATGTTGTCCACTGCCACCGAAACCGCCGTCGCATCACGTTGGAAACTGCCAAACGCTTCACCTTGAAAGAACAACTGCGGTTGCCCGGCTTTCAAGGCGGCTACCAGCGCGCCGCTGTAAGCACGGCCCGCCTGCCAGATCACAAACGTGGTGGCGACTGCGGCGGCGAGGCCGATCAAATACAACTGTTGCGAGGCCAACGCCTGCTCGCCGATGACAAGCACCAGCCCGGCGATAAACGTGCCGGCCTGTGAGGGAGCGCCGTCAATGAAGGCCCGAACCTGATCCCGCCGTTCAGCCGGGGCGGCGTTGAACATGGCCTGATAAGCAGAGTCGGCTATCCCGGAGAGCCAGAGCGTCTGAACGAATCGAAAGATGACCAGCACTGCAAACAGGTCATAAGCGGCGAGCAGGCCAAAGCCGGCCAAATAAATGATCGGGAAGACCAGAAGCATGCTCATGATCCCGAAGCGAGTGAACAGGCGGTTGGCGAGGAAAAGCGAGGTGAGGAAAGCCGCCGCCGTGCTCAAGCCGTTGAACAGGCCGAGGAAACCGGCGAGTTGATCTACATCCGCAAACCGGGTCGTGGCCGCCTTGGAGAACGGCAGGGCGAGCGAGAAGAAGAGGATGGAAAAGAGGATGGCCGCGACTGACACCCATTGCATGAGCGGCGAGCGCCGGACGAACTGATAGCCCTGTTGCATTTCTTTGGTCAGACTCGATTGCCGCCGTCTTTGTTTCCGCGCCGGGCCTTGGACTGCGCCCCGCCCCATCAAAGCGCGCCCCAGCCCAAAGGCCACGACCATCGCCGCTGCCCACACCAGCAAAAGGTTTTCGGTGCCGAACCAAGCCACGATCAGGCCGGTGCCAAGCCCGCCGATCACCGCGCCGAAAATGCGCCCGGCGTTGAAGAGTGGAAACAGTCGTTTGGCTTGCCGGGTGTCGCAAAGCGCGCCTGCCAGCCCCCAACTGGAGAGGCCGATCAGCGAGTTCATCACTTCCTTACCGAGCCACATCACCGGGTAAGCCCAGTTGAACCCGGTGACTAATCGCTCGGCAATGAGGATAACGGCCAGCACTAGCGGCACGGTGACGTAGAGCACGTTGCGCGATAAGCGGCCCAGCATGGCGGTGATGACCAGCGAGGTGAGAAAGCTGACCGTGCCCAGCACCATGTACATGTAGGGGAGATATTGGACGCCGAAGCGGGAGAAGAACAGGGCTTCGATGCCGGTGCCGCCGATGGCACTGCCCGCCGAAGTGAACAGCATCACTCCGATGATGAGTGTCGCCATCCGGCCTTCGCCGGGGCGGATGCTGAAAAGATCGGCCAGTCGCTTCATTCGGCGCTCACCGTTTCAGCCGCCGCTTCCCGGGCAACCAACTCGGCCATGTGGTTGCGGGTCTCGTGTAGCTTCACCATTTTGAAGAAGGGCGTCATCAGCCGACGCGCAAGCCAATCTGGCAGAGGCATTTTGACAATGAAGTTGGTGCTCAGGCGCGTGCCTTTACCGTCGTCGAGCGGAGTAAACTGGCAGGTGCGGCTGACACACACCCCGCGCTTGCAAATCTTGACGGTGAAGTAGTCGAAGGGCCGCCAGTCCAGCACATCTTCCACCGCAACTTCCTTGCCGTGAATGCAGTGGTTGCGCGCCCCGGGGCCGACTCGACCGCCGGGCCGCAGGATGGGCCGCACTTCGTCCAAATCGTCCCATTGCACGCGTTTGTCCGGGTCGTTGATCCAATCCCAGACCACATGCACCGGCGCTGGCAAATTCTGGACGATGACCAGGTCGGACTCTTCGGGCGGGATGAAGGCCTGACGCGCATCCACCAGCGCCGCGTAGCGTTGGTGCAGGTCGAGGCTGTAGGTCTTGACGGTGCCGAGATGCTCATAAGACTCCGGTTGTTCGTGCATGCCATCCGGCTTGAGACCCATGTGCGCCAGCCCGTTTTCGGTGAAGAGGGCGTAGGCTTTCCAGCCGGTGGCCTCGGTGATGTGGTTCTTCATCAGTCGGTGGGCCAGGTTCACGTCCGATCCCACCAATTCTTTGATGCCGGAGACCAGTTGGATGATGTAATCGCCGTGATGGACGAAGAACTTCAGATCAAGCGTGGGGATGGCCCGGCAGGCGGCGCAAGTGCAAGTGGTGCGGCGGTGGGCTGACTCGCGCCGATCGCGGAAAGCCACATAAGTGGACTCGACCAACTCCAGCAAAGTCTCGCCGCGCGCCATCTTCTCTTCAGGCACGTAGCCAAAGACCGCATCGCCTTCCAGCTTGGAGATGGTGAGGGCCGACTTGAACTTGTTGACGATGGTTTCCAGCAAATCAGTGAGGATTTCGTGGGCGTGATCCAACTCCACCCCGGCCAGGTAGGAGGTGTAGCCGGAGATGTCGGCGAGGACGAGGTAGCCGTGTTGAGTGAGAGTGTCCATTTGATTTTGTCGCGCGATTTGACAAGTCGCGCTACGCAACGGCCTCCAACCGGCCGTTGCGCGCGATCAACTCATCAATCTTGTCAAACGCCCACAGGCGTTTGAGTTGGAACTCAAGCGCATATTTGCACAGCAACCGGCCCACGAAGTCGGGCATAGATTTCAACTGGCCGCGAAACGTCATCTGTAAATGGGTGCCGCCATCCGGCGCGGGTGTGAAGTGAAACGTCATCAGCACCGTCGCCGGAGTCCCGCGCGGGGTATGCGCCACCGTGAAATAGTCGAAGGGCCGGATGTCCAACACGTCCTCGACGATAACTTCGTTCTTGCCGTGTACGCAATGGTTGCGCGCGCCCGGCCCACTGCGCCCGCCCACGCGCATCACCGGCACAATCTCGCTGTGCATCCATTGGCCGCGTTTGCGCGGATCGTTGAACCACTCCCATATCACTTGCGGCGGCGCGGCGTAATCCAGTTGAATAACGTCGTGAGCTTCTTCAGGCTTGAGGAACACACGCCGCGCTTCGACGATTTCGGCATAACGCCGGTGTAGATTGAGGCTGTGAGTCTTGACCTCACCGAGGTGTTCATAGGCTTCCGGCAGTTCGCGCATCCCATCGGGCCGCAGGCCGATATGCTCCAAACTTCGCTCGGTGAAGAGGGCATAGGCGCGCCAGCCGGTGGCTTCGCTCACGTGGTTCTTCAGCAAGCGGTGGATCAGATTCACGTCCGAGCCAACCAATTCCTGAATACCCGCCACTTGCTGAACAAAGTAGTCGCCGTGATGCGTCAAAAACTTCAGGTCGAGGGTGGGGATGGCGCGGCAGGCGTTGCACTCGCAGGTGGTGCGGCGGTGGGCCGCCTCGCGCCGGTCGCGAAAGGCAACGTAAGTGGACTCGATCAACTCAAGCAACGTCTCGCCTCTTGGCACTTTGGACTCAGGCGCGTAGGCGAACACGGCATCGCCTTCGAGTTTGGAGATGGTGAGTAGTGACTTGAAGCGATAGATGATAAGCTCAAGCAATTCGGTCAGGATTTCCTGCGAGTGCTCAAGCTCTGTTCCGGCGATGAACGAAGTGTAGCCGGAAATGTCGGCCAGGATGAGATAGCCGTGCTGGGTGGAGGCTGTGTCGGCGGCCATGTGCGATCAGGCTGAAGTCGAGAGAAGGGCGGCGGCCTCAGTTTCGGTTGAGGCTTGTTCCGCAATGCAACGCGCCATATTTTTCATCACCATCGGCATGAATCCTTTTTGATAGATGAGGCTGATCAACAAGCGGTGAAGAAAAACCGGGCCGAGGCGGCCTTTCATGTGGATGGTGAGTCGGGTCTTCGTCCCGCCGCCGAGCGGTTCTAATTGGTACGTTCCGATCACCGCGCCATACATACCACTGTTTTGCTCGACGGTGAAATAGTCAAACGGTTTCCAGTCTAATACCGTCTCCTGCATGGCGGAATCCTTGCCGTGCATGCAATGAGTGCGCGCGCCCACGCCCCGCCGTCCGCCGGGCGAGTAGATCGGCCTGAACTCAAGGCCGCGTTGCGCCGTATACAGTGAGCGCTTGCGCGGATCGTTGAGCCAGTCCCACACGACCGGCGGCGACGCAGGGTAATCGTAGACCAGGGCAAAAAAGGCTTCTTCTGGAGTGACGACAACCCGGCGGGCTTCGATCAGTTCTTTGTGTCGAGGCTTGAGGTTGAGGCTGAGAGTCTTGGTGTCGCCCAGATGCTCGTAGGTTTCAATTTGCTCGTGCATGGCCTCGGGGCGGACCTTGAGATGGTCAAGGCCGCGTTCGGTAAACAAGGCATAGGCCTTCCAGCCGGTCGCTTCGGTGATGTGATTTTTCATCAAGCGATGCGCCAGATTCACATCTGAACCAACTAGATCGCGGATGCCAGAGACGTTCTGAACGATATAGTCGCCGTGGTGGACAAAGAATTTGAGATCGAGAGCGGGCATGGCCTGGCAGGCGCGGCACTGGCAGGTGGTGTGACGATGCGAGGATCTGATCCGATCCTGAAACGCAACGTAGGTCGCCTCGATCAGTTCGAGCAGGGTTTCGCCGCGCGAGACTTTGGTTTCGGGCGTGTAGGCGAAGACGGCGTCGCCTTCAAGTTTGGCGATGGTCAATATGGATTTGAAAGAACGCACGATCGTGTCGAGTAAATCAGTCAAAATCTCGTGGGCGTGATCGAGTTCGACCCCGGCGAGATAAGAGGTGTAGCCAGAGATGTCGGCGAGGACGAGGTAGCCGTGTTGGGTCTTTGATTCCATAGTGTCTCTTGCAACGAGGTGGAGAGACGCCCTGCCGGGCATCTCTCACCCAGGCTGTTCCGCCCCCTACGGGATATCGCTGCGAACCGCCGCCCGGCATGGGGATCACGCCGAGCGGGTGTTTTTAGACTTCCGAAGTCTTGCAGACTTCGGAAGTCTGAGGTTGGGGGGCGACTTAGCGAGCAGCGGCCATGGCTTGCAGGGCCGCCTGCCATTGGGCGAGGGCCTTGTCGCCATCCAGCACGGGCCGAATCTCCTGTTCGCTAAACACGGTGAACGGGTATTCAATCATTATCTGATTGAGAGTCGCCTCATCGGGCACGTTGGCAACCCCAAAGCCGCCTCCGCCCCCGGCGAAGAACTCAAACGTCTCCATCATCGGGCGATAGCGTTCCCGCCAGGCCGCAAAGCCTTGTATCAGGGCCGGGAACTGGTCGGGAGGGATGGGGAACTTTGGTCGGGTGATTATTACGACGCGCATGGTGGGTCTCCTTGGGTGTGAATAGAATGCGGTTGCAAGACACGATTAGATTGGTGAGAGGGTAGCGTCTTTCGGCTTATGGGCTGGCCTCCAATCTCTTGGCTTACACTCGCGCCACGCGCACACTCACCGGTTCGCTCTTGCCTTTCAGTTCCAGCGCGCGCCGTTCCAAGTTTCCAAGATCGAGACCGGCGGCAGTGTAGGCCGCTTCGCTGATGAGCACTTCGCCCGGCCCGGCTTTGGAGGCCAGGCGCGCGGCGATGTTGACGTTATCGCCCAAAGCGGTGATATCGGTGGCCCTGCCCGCTTTGCCCACCGCGCCCGCAAAGGCCACGCCCGTGTGGACGCCGACGCCGATGGGCAACCATGCGCCCTCGGCTGTGCCATACCCCGTGATGCGAAGCAAGTCGCGTGCAGCATCCACCGCCCGGCGCGGGTGCTCCGGCCCGGCAAAGCCTGGCACGTAAATGCCAATGACCTCGTCGCCCACCAAGCGATCAGACCACGCGCCGGACTCCACCAGCACGTCGGTGGCCGAGATGTAAAAGCGGTTGATGAGACGGCTGAACTCAGAGGCGCTCATGCTCTCGGCCAGCGTCGTTGAGCCGCGCACGTCGGCGAACAGCAGAGTCATCTCTACCTCCGCGCCGCCGATGTGTTGGCGGGCGACTTCGTGGCACTGGCGGCACAGGTGCGGGGTGAGCGTGGAGGGGGCTTGGCCCAGCAAGCGCATGATGGGCCGCCCAACGCCTTCATAGGGTGCGTTGCAAAATGTGCAACGCGGGCTGGAGGGGAGCAGGCCCAACACCGAGCGAAACTGGCGCAAGGGGAAGGCCGGGTTATCGCCCGTGAGGATGGAATACCACCACTCGTCATTAGATAGGGGCTTGGCCATGGGGGACTCATCTTTTTCTTTGCAGACGATCGCGCAAGGCTTTGGGGAGGACGGTCACGATAAACGCCACGTTTTCCCGCACGATTCTCCACCAGTCGAAGGGAGTGAACCGGGCATTGGGCAAATGGGTGAAGTTGGGCGGAGGTTCCTGGCCCTGGATACGACGGCGCATGTGGGTGTCGAAACGATCGCTCAGGGCCTTGTATTTAGCGGACTTTGGTGAGAAAGGCGAGGGCGGGGGCGGCAGGGGCGGCTCTTCTCCGGTCGGGTAATAGACTCGGATAGCTACCGGGCCGATACCCTCACACTCCTCGGTGCGCCCTTCGGGAGTTTGCCCCGCCAGGCCGCCGCTCAATTCGTAAAACGCCTCGGTCATGACGATGTACTCTTTGGCCGGAATCGAGTTCTTCAGCAGACGGTGAATCACGATGGCGTCTTCACCGCCCAGATCCTCGAATTGGCGAATTTTTTTGATGACGGTCTGGCCGACGTGTAAGAAGGCTTTGATCTTCAACTGGGGAATTTTGAGGCAGGCTTCACACGTGCAGGCATTGCAGGCAATCAGTGCTCGCTCCCTCGCTTTGAAGGCGTCAATGAAGACCGCCACCTGCCGCAACACGTCCTGGGCGACGGCGTGGGCATCGCCGCCCGCCTCCAGCGTCAAGTACAGAAAGGCCGCGTCGCCCTCCAACTTGCTCAGCGTGAGCGGATATTCGGTGTGATCAATCACTGCCTCCAGCAACTCGGCGATGATGACCTCAGCATGGAGCAGGCTCACGGTGTGCGCTGTCATGAAGCGGGTGTAGCCACTGATGTCAGCCAGCACCATAACGGCTTGTTTGATTTCCATGCCTATTGCCTCAGAGCCTAATTTACGCTAATTCGCTAATCATTTTCCAGCCCAAAAAGCGTTCAATTTGTGGCCGGGGCCGCCTGCCACACCCGCACAGCCACCGGCTCGCTCTTGCCCTTCAACTCAAGCTGATTATATATCCAAAAGCGACTAACTCAGTCCAGAATTAAGTCAGGGCCTCAGCCAGCGCCACCGCTCCCCACAACGGCGAGTCGCCGCCCAGCGCGGCGGGCACGATTTCCACCCGCATCTGAGGCAGAACATAGTCGGCGGCGGTCGCCTGTAGAGTCCGCCAATAAACCTGGCCAGCGTTCGCCACTCCACCGCCAATGATCACCTTCTGCGGATTCATCAGAGTGATGGCGTAGCCGATCCCGACTCCCAGCGCCCGCGCCGCCGTCTCCATCACCTCGATGGCGGACGGGTCGCCCGCCTCTGCCGCCCGATTCACGTTCTCTGCCGTCCAGCCCGACTCATCCCGTCGCGCGTGCGCGTTCATCGCCCGCGCGATGTTCGTGCCGGAGCCAATCGCTTCCACACAGCCGCGCTTGCCGCACACACAGACCGGGCCGTTTGGGTCAATTGCCAGGTGGCCGATTTCGCCGGCCATGCTGTCTGCGCCGCGATACACTTGCCCGCCCAGCACCCAGCCGCCGCCGATGCCGGTGCTGACGGTGATATAAAGCAAGCTGTCACAGCCCACGCCCGCCCCAAACCGCCACTCGCCCAGCGCCGCCGTGTTGGCGTCATTGTCTATCACTGCTGATACGTTGTATCGCTCGCGCAGAATCTCTACCAGCGGCGTGTCATCCCAGCCCGGAACATGATGTGAGAGAATGATCCGGCCACGCGCCCAATCCACTGGCCCGCCGAAACTGACGCCGATGGCAACCAACTTGCCGGGATGCCCGGCCAGCAACTCGTCGGCCAACGCATACATCACCTCACGGTCGGTTGGGCCGTCACTGTTCGGCGGGGCCGGACTCCATCGTTGCCCCAGCCAGTGGCGGCTTCCCCGTTGAACCAGGCCAGCCGCGTGCTTCGTCCCACCAAAGTCGAGTGCGAGATACAATTCATTCGTCATTTGTCTCCCCCCAGGGGTCATTCGTCATTTATAATCTCCCCGTGCCAATTTCTCATTTGGTTTTCGACCTCGACGACACCCTTTACCCGCCCGGCAACGGGTTGTGGGATGAGATCGGCGAACTTATCAATCGTTTTATGATCGAGCGCGTTGGCATCCACCCGGCGCGGGTCAACGACGTTCGCCGGCAATATTACCAAACTTATGGCACCTCCCTGCGTGGCTTGATGATGAACTATCCAGGCGTGAGTCCCGACGACTATCTGGCTTTCGTTCACGATGTTGACATCAGGCACTACATCAAGCCAAATCCGGCCCTGGACGAGATGTTGGCCGCTCTGCCCGGACTCAAATTCATCTTCACCAACGCCGATGTGAATCACGCCGAGCGCGTGCTGGCATCGCTTGGCGTCGCTCGCCACTTTGAGAGAATTGTAGATATTCGAGCCATGGGTTTCGAGAACAAACCGTTGCCGCAGGCTTACCAGGCTTTGCTCAGGCACATCAACGCTCAACCCGCCGAGTGCATCTTGGTTGAAGACAGCCTGCGTAATCTGCACCCGGCCAAAGCACTGGGCATGACCACAATTCTCGTCGGCGACGGCGCAACGTCCGACCCGGCAGTAGATTTTCGGGTAGAGGCGATCTTGGAGGCAAGAGCAGTTATTCAACAATTGACGTTTGCCGTTTGACGCCTCATTGTTCATTGTCTCATTGTCCATGTCCTTCCTGCCCATCTTCTTCGGCCTCGCCCTTGGCGACGCACTTGGCTGGCCTGTCGAGTTTATGAAGCTCGACGACATTCGGGCGCGTTACGGGCCAAGAGGCATCCTTGAGCCGCCCACCCCCGCTCTGTTCACCGACGACACGCAGATGACGCTGGCGTTGGCTGAGGCTTTGGTTGAATCTCGTGATGCTGACCTTGAATCACTGATGAATGTCGTTAGTCAAAAGTTCGTCGCTTGGTCGCATCATCCTGACACACCAGGCCGCGCGCCGGGCAATACTTGTCTAGGCGCAGTTGCCAATCTTGAACGCGGCCTGAACTGGCGCGAAGCCGGAATTAAAGAGTCGAAAGGCTGTGGCTCGGCCATGCGCGCCGCGCCGATCGGCTGCCTTTATCAACACGAGCCTGACCGACTCCGCGAAGTGGCGCACGCAACCGGCTTCGCCACCCATCAGCATCCGGCGGCCGATGCGGCCTGCATCGCCGCCGCTTATCTGGTCAAGCTTGCGCTCGACGGCGTTCATCCTCAAGAGTTCTCGCGCCGGATGATGGAATTTTGCGACGGCATCTCAGACGAATTCGACGCCGCCATTTTGCGAGTGAGCCACACCCTCGGTTGGGCGGACACGGACGCCGCCCTTCGCCACATCGGCGAAGGGTGGACGGGTGAAGAGGCGGTTGCCCTGGCGATCTACTGTTGCCTCAAGCACCCCGACAATTACGTTGCCGCCGTTCGACTCGGGGCTAACATTGACGGCGACTCGGATTCGGTGGCCAGCATCGCCGGCGGCATTCTCGGCGCCAGGCTCGGCCTCGACGCTATTCCCAAAGCATGGATTGCGAAATTGGAGCGGCGCGACGAATTAGAGCGGGTCACCGAAGCGCTGATCGCCAGAAAGAGAATGTGATGGACAAATTACTTTCCAACCCACAAAGCCTGCTCGCCCTGCTGTGCATCGCCGGTCTCGTCATCGGCATCAATCTGGCGTTGTTCAGCGCGTTGAACCAGAGCAAAGTCTTGCAGGAGCAAGCCAAAATTTGGGGCAAAGCTTTCGGCGGCGGGGCCGAGACTCGCAAGCGCCAAAACGACCAGCTGGACGAACTGCATCAGCGCGTGCAGGAACTCAAAAACGAGAAGCCAGACAAACCTGAAGAAGACTGACCTATGACTGATAAACGCCTCCCACTTTCTGAAACGCCCGCCCTGCTCAAGCCCGGCGACACCCTCGCTCTCGGCGGCATGACACTCTATCGCCGCCCGGTGGCCTTTGTCCGCGAACTGCTTCGCACTTCCACGCCTCTCCACTCCCTCACCCTGCTCGCCTTCACCGCCTCTTACGAGTCCGATCTCCTGGTCGGCGCGGGCCTTGTCAAGCGCACCCGCACTTGCTACTTCGGCCTGGAAGCGTTCGGGCTGGCGCCCATGTTCACTCAGGCCGCAAATTTGGGCGACATTGAGATCGTCGAAGAGACTGAGGCCAGCCTGGCTTTCGGTTTACGAGCGGCGCTCGCCAACGTTGGCTTCATGCCGGGGCGCGGCTGGCTGGGCACCGACCTGCCCAAACTCCGGCCCGATGTGAAAACTGTGATCGATCCTTACAGCGGCGAAACGCTCATCGCCTTTCCGGCCATCCCCTGCGATGTGGCTGTCATCCACGCCCTCAAGGCCGATCCAACCGGCAACGCCATCATTGGCGGCAACCAGGGCGTGGACATTGAACTGGCCCTGCTTGCCCGCACCACCCTCATCACTGCCGAAGAAATCGTGGATAAATTGGACAAAGCCGACATTCCCTCCCCTGCCGTTCAGGCAGTGGCCGCCGCCCCCCGCGGGGCGTGGCCCTCTTCCTGCCATCCGCTCTACCCGCTTGGCGGCGGCGAGCTTCTCAAGTACATTGACGCTTGCAACAGCGAGCAGTTCGACGACTACCGGAGGGGCTTATGATTCGAACCCTGTATCGAAACAGCAAAGGCGGCGTTACAACCGATGTGCCGGAGTCTCATTGGAAAGTTGTCATCCATGATGCCGGCGGCCTGTTCTGGGTAGACTTTGCCGATGAGCCGCCGGAACGGGTCCAAAAATTGTTCGTTGACGTTTTCCGCTTCCATCCGCTGGCGATTGAAGACGCCCTGCAACAGGCCCACGTCCCGAAGGTGGATGATTGGGGCGAATACGTGTATGCCGTCCTGCATGGCATCTCATTCGACCCGGCTAACAACGAACTTGACACCAATGAGATTGACATCTTTCTGAGCAAAAACTTTCTGGTCACGCACCACAAGAATCCGCAGGCCTCCGCCGATCACGTTTGGAAAGTCTGCCAACGCGATGAACGCTACCTGACCCGGGGCCCGGATTATCTGCTCTACCACATCGCCGATACGTTGGTCAGCGACTTCATGCCCGTCATCGATCAGCTTGATGACGCCATTGACCATCTCGAAGACGAAGTATTCACCAGCACCAGTCGTGTGGTGCTGAGCAAAATCTTCTCGATCAAGCGCGCTGTCCTTCATCTGCGCCGCATTATCAGCCCCCAGCGCGAAGTGATGAACCGCCTGACGCGCGACACTTACGGCGCCGTCGATCCCTCCGAACGGATTTACTTCCGCGACGTGTACGATCATCTGGTGCGGCTGGCCGACATCAACGACACCCTGCGCGATCTTATCAGCGGCGTCCTCGACATCTATCTCTCTGTCAGCGCCAACCGCACCAACGAGACGGTGAAAATTTTGACCATCTTCAGCGCCATGTTCCTGCCTATCTCATTCATCGCCGGGTTTTTTGGCATGAACTTTGAGTGGCTGCCGTTTTCTGAGCTGTGGCTCCTCATTTTCGGGCTGGCGTTGATGATCATCGTGCCCGTCATCATGTGGCGGTGGTTCAGGGGCCAGCGCTGGATTGAGTGATTGTGCCAGCTTTCACCAATGGAGATATAATTTGAGAAATCTTTGCAGACATGCAACCAACATATTCAAGGAGATTAGTTACAGTGAGCACCAAACGTTTCTTTTTCATCGCGGCCCTGGTGGTAGTGGTTAGCCTGGCGCTGGCCGCTTGTGGCGGTGGCGGCGGGAGTTCGGCCCCCGCGGCATTGAACATCACCATCCACGCCAAAGATATTGCTTATGATGTCACTACCATCGACGCCAAGGTCAATCAAACCGTCAATGTCACCTATATCAACGACGGCGCGCTCGACCATACTTTCCTGATTGATGGCCTGATCACCGAACAAAAAATTGCCCCCGGCCAAACGCTCAACTTTTCGTTCACCCCTTCTTCTGCCGGAACTTTCCAGTATTACTGCAACGTCCCCGGCCACAAGGAAGCAGGCATGATCGGCACGCTCAACGTTGCCCCGTAACCAGATAGCAAGCGTTCAAAGCAGGGTCAAAGTGCCCGCCGCAGAGACGACGGGCACTTTCCGTTTAAGGGGGGCAGGCTGATTACTCATGCGGAGTTTACCTGCGTCTCATGCTTTTAGGATATGATTTTGACGTTAGACTCCCGAGTAATTCGGAAGCCTAAGACCAGGAGACTCTCATGATGAAACTCTTTCGCTCATTGTTGATTGGCGGACTCATTGCCCTCTTTGCCGCCGGGTTGTTCAGCGCCGGCTTCGTGGTTGGCCACAACACCGCCTTTAGCAGGTTGCCGTTCGTGGGCGGCGGGTTGGTGGCCAGCACCGGCCCGGATCAGGGCGGCACCCCCGCAGAACTTACCGACAAGTTTACGCCCTTCTGGGAGGCGTGGTCTCTCGTGCATCAAGAATACGTTGACCAGCCGGTGGACGACCAGGCGCTGGCTTACGGAGCGATCAAAGGAATGTTGGCCGCGCTGGGCGACCGCCACACCGGCTACAGCACCCCCGCCGAGTCCGACATCCTCTTCAGCGACACGGCCGGTGAGTTGGAAGGCATTGGGGCCGAGGTGAGCGCCAAGGGCGACTTCGTGGAGATCATCTCCCCTCTCCCCGGCTCCCCTGCTGAAACAGCCGGCATCCTGCCCGGCGACCTGATCACCAAAGTGGACGGTGAAGACATCGGCGGCCAGGACCTGTTCACCGTAATCAGCAAAGTGCGCGGCAAAGCAGGCACCAGCGTCCAGCTCACTATCGTCCGCGAAAACGAACCGGAGCCGCTGGAGTTTGATATCACCCGCGCCAAAATCACCATTGCCTCTGTCGAAAGCAAGATGCTCGACGGGGGCATTGGCTATGTCAAAATCAACAACTTTGGCGAGAAGACGACCAGTGAGCTGAAGTCGCAACTGCAAGCGCTGATGGCCCAAAGCCCGAGCGGTCTGGTGCTGGACTTGCGCGGCAACCCCGGCGGTTTGCGGGATACGGCGGTTGAAGTGATCAGCCAGTTTGTCAGCGGCGGGAAGGCGATGATTCAACGCTATGGCGACGGCCATGAAGAAGTGTTCGACGTTCAACCGGGCGGCCTGGCCACCGACATCCCGTTGGTGGTGTTGATCAACAAAGGCAGTGCCAGCGCGTCTGAAATTGTGGCTGGAGCGATTCAGGATTATGGGCGGGGCCAGATTGTCGGCGAACAATCCTACGGCAAGGGCACAGTCCAAAACTGGCAACCGCTTGCCAGCAACCAGGGCAGTGTCCGCATCACGGTCGCCCGCTGGCTTACGCCCGATGGCCGCTCGATTGACAAGAAAGGCATCACCCCCAACGTGGAGGTGAAGTTGACGAAGGAAGACCGGACCGCCAACCTCGACCCGCAACTTGACTCGGCAGTGCGCCTGTTGACCAGTGATACGGCGGGCGTGACGAAGTGATCTTGATGAAAACCGGCCCGGATTAAGCGCAAATAAAAGTCTTGAAGTTCTGATGATTCGCTAACAACATTCGTAGCACAATACCCTCGACAAAATCTTTTGGGATTTTGGAGTTTGAGATTTGGGATTTTCAAGAATGGAGTTGACCCGTGTTCTTCTTTAATCCTACTTATCTTCTCTTCATGGCCCCCGCGCTCTTACTGGTCTGGTTGGCCAAAATGCGCGTGGACGGCGCGTACCGCAAGTGGAGTCAGGTTCCCAACAGCTTGCGCCTGCGCGGCGCGGATGCGGCTCAACGTCTCTTGCGGTATGCCGGGTTGGCCGATGTGCGACTTGAGAGCGTATCCGGTCAACTCACCGACCACTATGACCCGCGTAACAACGTCCTGCGCCTCTCGGAGGGCGTGGGTTCCAACGCTTCGGTGGCATCCTTGGCGATTGCCGCCCATGAGATCGGCCACGCCATGCAAGACCGCGACGGCTACGCACCCTTGAAATTCCGCTCGGCGATCGTCCCGGCGGTAAACATCGGCTCAAACCTGGGCTGGTTTCTGATCTTCATCGGCCTGCTGTTGCGGTTTTACGAGTTATCGTGGGTGGGCGTGATCTTCTTCGCGGCTGGCGCGGTGTTTGCCTTGATTACCTTGCCGGTTGAATTCAACGCCAGCAGCCGGGCAATGGTATTACTAACCGACGCCGGCGTAATCACCGGCCCCGAGGAAGGGCGTGGCGTGAAAGCTGTGCTCGATGCGGCGGCACTGACGTATGTGGCCGGTTTAGCCGCCGCCCTCTCCCAACTCTTGTACTACGTCTTCCTTCTCTCAGGCGCAGGTGGGCGACGGCGCAATTAGATTATAAACGCCGGATGAGTGAGG
>CAYSIV010000060.1:0-23472 GCA_964431175.1 uncultured Anaerolineales bacterium | reverse complement strand
GAGCGGGACGAACTGCTTCGCGCGCTCGGCTGCGCAATAGTCCCTCGATGGCGCAGCCGAGCGCGCGAAGCAGTTCGTCCCGCTCCAGCGAAGTCACCAGCGCGCCCATGAAGACGCCGCGCACGTCAGGAGGAAGATCATCAAAGCCCCGGCCATGGTGCGCTGAAAGGCCGCGGCGACGACAAGCGAGGCTGAGAGCGTAGTCGCGAGCGCCGCTGATCCAGTACTCGGCGTGCCAGTAGCGGCCACGTTCGATGCAAAAGCGCGCGCGCAACGCGTGGTGCACCGCGTAGCCAAAGAGTTCTTGCGCTGACGGCGGTTGAGCGTAGGGCTTTTCCACGGAACTGCCGAAGATCATCTTAAACTTCGGGCCATTGGCCCCAAATTTGGACGCTGGCGTGAATGAGAGGTCGAACTGTAGGCAGCCGGGAAGCAAAAACACCCGATAGAGGGTCGCTCCGCTTGGCAGGTCGAACAGGTGAGCCGCGTCGAACTCTTCGACGAGGTTGCGCGTCCAGTCATCAAGCACGTCAAGAATAGGCAGGTTATCGGCGACGGCGAAGGTCAGGTCGAGATCCGACCAACGATCTCCCTCGTCGTGCGCGAGTGAACCAACGACAGCCCCGGCGACGACCCGCGCGTCGGATGCGGCCAGTTGGAGCACACGGTCGCGAATGCTGTCACGGTCACGAACGCTGAACATGCTGATGCCTAACGAACCCTTTACTTCCGGCTTCGCTTCTTCGCCAGCAGTGAAGAAGCTGTGGACTCGCCGCCGGCTGGCGGCACAGGTTGCGGGCAGGCTCGATCGTGTAATCCTGCCGGTAAAAAATTGCTCTTGCCATTCGGCCAAATCGGCATATACTATTAGTGAGCGACTCGTAAGTCCCAGTGTCACTGGCTCCCTTTTGGGAGTCCCATTCCGCCATTTTTGAGCGGTGGTTATCGGTGCCTGGGGGGAGCCGCTTTTTTTATTTGCTCAAACAGACGAGCATTTTACTTGCAGGTGCGTTTCTTCACTAACAGCGAAGCGGCGGTGGATTCCCCGCTGGCCGGTGGCGGAGCGACGATGGTGGATGAGGATGAAGCCTCGGCAGGCGGCAACTGCGGCTGTCTATCAATCAAACGCCTCGTCAAATTCTTCAACTGTCACGCCAGCCTGGCGCAAAACGCTTCGCAATGTGCCGGGCGCTAATTCGTCGTGCAACGGTACCACACATCCTCGATTGCCTTTCCGCAATACCACATGACTGCCACGCTGGCGCACCTGTTTGAAGCCAAGCCGCTGTAAAATGCGGATCGCCTCACGCCCTGAAATGCGCCGCAATTTAGGCATAAGCCGCCTCGAACGTCGTCAGCAACGGACGGCTAATGGCTTTCGGCGGAAATTCTTCGAGATAAAGCTCGGTGGCTTCCTTCAGATTAAATAGAGCTTCTTCGATAGTCTTGCCCTGGCTGGCTATGCCGACCTCCGGGCATTCGGCAACATACCATTGTCCTTCTTTGTAGATTACGGCTGTCAGGATCAGGGCCTTGCCAGGCCGCTTGCGTGATTTGGAAGAGCGTATCAGCTTGGGCATTTTCCACCTCGTGAACCAATGTTTTTTGGATGCTCTCAGTATACCCCAACGCCTCCACAAAATCCCCCAGCGGGGCGCGGGCAGGTGGCCGTTTTATTTCCGAGTGCGTTTTTTCGCTAACAGCGAAGCGGCAGTAGACTCGCCGCTGGCTGGCGGCGCGGGTGGTGGCTTGGGAGGCGGCGGTGTGATGACTGTCGGCGGTATTGGCGAAGTTGAAGGTTGAACGTTAGAGGCTGAAGGCTGAGGCGCGGTTAGCGAGTCCAAATTTGGGATTCGCGTGTCGTTCGCGGGCTGTGCCTGGGATTTGGGAGTCGCGTCCCGAAGGGGTTCGCGGGCTGTGCCTGGAGTTTGTGGGCTTGTCCCAGCGCGTTGTTTGGCCTGTTGCAAGCGCAACATCGCTTCCACCCGCACCGGCTCGACTTTCGGGCGGCTGACGCCTTTGGCGATGTCGGCCAGGCGAGTGTAGGCGCGTCCCAAATCGTAGCGGCTGATGACGAGGCGGCGAATGGCAATGTCGAACGGCAGGAGAACGACAGCCAGGAATAACAAATACGGCCACAGCGGGCTGGTCACTTGCCGGGCAATCAGATCGTGGTTGAAGGCGGCGTCCGGCCCGGCCACCCGGCAATACACTTTGCTCTCCGGGATCGGCTGGTCGGGAACAGGCACCACACAGCCGCCCGTCGTCAGTTGCGCCACCCGGCCCAGCGCGTTCGGGTCGGCATTGAGCGTTTTGTATTCGGGCGAGTAGCTCAACACCCAACCCGACGTTTCTCCGACCGAGGCGGCGTCACCGTTCGGCCCGGCAATGCGAATCAAATACGCGCCGGGATCGGTCGGGGTGAAGTTCGCTTCGTAGCGCCCCGGCGCCGTCTGCACCATCTCCACCAACTGGGACGAGCCATCGGGCGCGATGACGTTGGCGCGCAGAGTCAGGCTATTGATGAATTGGCCATCGTTGTCGTAAGCGTCAACCGCCAGGGTGGCCGTCTCGCCGTCGAGAGTCACGTCGGCGGTGATGTCCGACTGGACGCTCTCATTGATGGTGTAGCGCACGGCCTGAGCAAAGAAGGTCGGGAAGCCTTCCCACGTCACCCACTGGCCGGCCCAGCGCCCGGTCGCATCCGAAGTCCAGGCCACTGCTTTACCCAACCCATATTGCCACGAGGCCAGAATCGGATCGCGCGACCCATCGGCCAACTGCGAGACAAGAATCGTTTGCGCCGCCGCTTTCGACGACGTGCCCACGTAACCCAACAACTGCGGCACAGCCGAGATGCCTTCGAGGATCGGGCTGATGCCAACGCGCTCCGGGAAGAACGGCTCTTCGATGATGTAGGCCCGGGTGGCGAGCGTGGTCTCTTCGGTGAAAATTTCGGGGATGGTGGACGGGTCGGCGGCGAAGTGATAGCGGCCATCGCCCGCCTGGGCCAACTGCTCCAGCAGTTTCGTGTCGGCGTCCCGGCCCATCGCCACCGACGACAGGGTGATGTTGTTGTCGTCGTGCAACTGCTGAACAAGTTGGGAGATGCCGGTCGAGTCGGCGATGCCGTCGGTGAGCAGGATGACGTGTTTGAGTTGGGCGTCGTCGTTCGGCAGTTCGGAGGCCATCAACTTCACCCCGGCCATGATGTCGGTGCCGCCGTCGGCCCGAATGGAAGCGATGCGGTTGATGACGGTGTCGGGGTCGTCCAGCGGCGTGATCGGCACCACCCAACTGGCCGAGTCGTCAAACTGAACCACACCCACCTTGTCGGTCGGCGAGAGCAGTTCGATGGCGCGGATGGCGGCTTCCTTGGCGAGTTCGACTTTCTGCACGCCGCCGCTGGTCTCGGACATACTGCCGGAATGGTCGATGATGAAGACGATGGTGAGCCGGGGCCGCCGCTTCTGATCCTTCAACTGCATGTCAACGGGAAGAACGTCTTCCAGCGGGGTGCGAAAGTAGCCGCCCACCCCGAAACTCTGCGGGCCGCCGACGACCAACAAACCGCCGCCGAGGTCGCGCACATATTGTTCAATCGCTGCTTGCTGGCGCGGCGTGAATTGTTTAGCCGGAACGTCCACTAACACCACCGAGGCATACTCGGCCAGCAGAGGCAGTTCGGATGGCAGGCCGGTAGGCGGCACGCGGTCGAGGTCAATGCTGGCGGCTTTGAGGGCGGCGACCAGGGCCGCGCCCTCGTCGGTGCCTTCTTTGTTTTCGCCAGTGACCACCAGGACTCGCGGCGGGCCTTTGACTTGCGAGAACGCGGCCAGCTCGTTGTTCTGGTAAAAAGTGTCATCGCCATTCGCGGGGGAAAGTTGGACCCGGTACGAGATGAAGCCCGGCGTGCCGGCCTTCATCGAAATGGTGTAAGAGTGCTCGCCCACGAGCAGGTCGAGCGTGCCTTCGTACACCAAATCGGCGCCAGCAAAGACTCGCACGCCCGCCTTTTGCTCTTTTGTAGCGTTGACGGTGATTTCGAGATCGAACTGCTCGCCCTGTCGTAGAGACGAAGGCGCGTCCACGTTTGTGAGCAGGGCTTCGGCAAAAGCGTCGAGGCGGCGCACGATTGGCACGGCCATGATCTGCACGCCGGAGGTGGCCGCGAGGCGGGCGGCTTCGTCGGCGTTGCCCGTCGTAGACATCCCGTCCGACAAAATGACAATGCGCTTGGCGGCCTGACCGGGGAACAAGGCCAGCGCCAGCCGGATGGCTTCGGAGAGATCGGTTTGAGTCGTGGTCGGAATCGAAGTAAATTCTTGAATGAGGCGCGACGTTGACATGGGGTGCTCCACCAACGCATCGCCGCCGAACAACACAATAGCCGCCTTGTCGTCCGGCCCCATCTTGCTCATGGCGTCGCGCACCCACCCCACCGCCAGAGCCTTGCCTTCGGTTGGCATCGAGTCCGACACGTCCACCAGAAAGACGACGGCTAAGTTATCCGCCGCCCGCACCGCCTCGAACCCGGCCAGCGAGAGGATAATGGAGGCAAAAATAATCAGCCGGATGATGAGGCTGAGAATCTCCCGCCGCCGCGCGGCAGAGCGCGACGGCCACCCCAGCCACAGGATGAGGGGGGTGAGGAGGAAGAGGAGGAGAAGGAGGGGGGTGGTGAAGGTCACAAGTCAGTCAATGAAGAATGAAACAATGAACAATATCATCAGGTATTCATGGCTCTTCTCAACGCGCGGTTCATAGCAACCCATACATTGGACCTTGTCGGAAATAAGCTCATAGCCCGCGTCCTCGCGGGCCCCTTCGGGCAACCGCGAGGACGCGGTTGGGGAGCGTCATAATGTTATTCCCGATAATGTCTATTGCAAGCCTCCAGTTGGCTTTCAACGGATTTGCAAACGGACAAACAGATGCCTGCGCGCTTCATCCGTTTTCCGTTTTGCCGAAGGCATTCGTTGAAAGATAGTTGCTCCTCTTCACACAACTAGCGTCCTGAGCGGAGCGACGGGTGTTGTTTCCGTCGCGCAGTCGAAGGACGCGGTGTCACGTGCAAGCACCGCACCCTTCGACTACGTGCGCAGAAGAACACTGCGCCCTCCGCTCAGGGAGCTTGTCCGTTCGTAATTCTCCACACCTTATCAAACTCTCCCGCTTCCGGCCCCTCAAACCCACGCGCCACGCCCAGCAGAAAATTGTCTGGTACGGCGCGCTCGCCCCAGCGCTTGCCTTTGCGAGAGGCGTTGCGCTGGCGGCAGGCGGCCAGCGGCACGTCGAACCACACGCCGACGACGGTTGCCCCGTGCTGGCGGGCGATAGCCAACGAGTCGGCCCGCCAGACGCGGCGGGCGTGGGTTGCATCCAGAATCACGTTCCGGCCCCGCCGCAGTTCGCGTTCCAACCGCGCGTTGAGAATCGCAAACACTTGCTCGTTGTTCATCGCCTCCTTGCCTTGCGCCTCAAGCTCGTTCCGAATCTCGTCCGACGAAATCACCTCAGCCTCCAACCGCCCCGCATTCTCGTCCGCCCACACCGACTTGCCGGAGCCTTGAAGGCCGATGAGAAGATAGACAATCGCCATCAGTCCAAATCATATCAAGCGTGAAACGGCAAACGTCAAGCCCGCTGTCGTTTCACGTTTGACGTTTCAGCCATCACGCTCCTACCTTCTTCCTCTGAAAGAACCCGCGCCAGCCCGAAGCGCCAGGCAGGGTGGAGCCTCGATGGTACACCCACCACTCAACGAGCAAAATGGCAAGCGCGGCGGCGGCCACGTAGGGCCAGAACTCGCGCTGGCCCACCTGCCCGCGCACTGCGGGGGACACCTGTGCCCGGCCAATCGTCAGCGACTCGGCCGGCCGAATCTTGCTCTCCAACGAGTCGAACAGGTTAACGGCGAAGAACCCGGCGAACTTGCCGCCCTCTTGCACCGAGGCCGTGCCCACGCCGTAAAGGCCAAGCTGATGGGTGTCAGAAAACAGCACCCCGGCCTCGCTGGCGGGCGCGACGAAGAACTGTCCGTCCGGCGCTTGAATGCCGACGGCTTGTTCCCCAACTTCCGGTCGTACCGTCACCGTGTCGCCGGGGTGCACCGTCTCGCCCGAGTCGGAAATTACGGTTGAGGGCGTGAGCCAGCCGATCAGGTTCGAGAGCAAAATCGGGTAAGCGATTTGCAGAGGCAGGTCGGAGTCGCGCAAGTCGAAGGCAAAGACGGCGATGCGTCTGCGGTCGAGCGTGCCGACGAAGACCAGCGGCTTGCCGTCAATCGAAATCAGCGTCCGCGCCCAGGCCGGGGTCTCCACCTGGCGCGCGCGCAAAATGTGAACGTTAGAGAAATCCACAAAGCTCAACAGCGGATCGTCCTTCACCAACGTGATGGTGCTGGTGGTGGTCGGCGTGAACACGTCGCCGACGGTGAATAGTGGATTCGGCGGCGGGTTGACGAGCAAGAGTTCCTTCGACGGCAGGGTGTCCGAGATCACGCCGTCGTAAATATACAAATCGAACGGGTCGGTCGGGAGCGCCGCATCCACCGACTGGCGAAACGGCTGGATGCCGGGGAGCGCGGCCAGCAGTTGCTCGATGAAGATGTTGCCATCGCGCGAGATGAACAGAGCGCGGCCCGTTTGCGGCGGGTTGTAAACAGCCCAGGCCTTGTCGTCGGTGGCCAGGTAATCGGTGCTGGCGGCCCCGACCGGCGGCGAGAGCGCGGCCTCGGCCAATACGGTGTCTTCGTAAGCCTGAATGACGACGTTGGAGGTTTTGCCCGCCGGCACGTCGAGTTGTTGAGCGTTGAACAGTTGGCCGTCGAGATTGAGGGTCAGGATCGTCTTGGCGTCAACATCGCCGTAATTGGTGACGCTGGCGAACAGTTGGGGGCCGCCACTCCCGGGGCGAAGCGAGAGCGCGCTGATCCCCAGATTCGCCGATTGATTGCCGATTGGCACGTAGCGGACTTCGCCGGTGAGCGCCGGGAGTTTCTCTGGGAGGCCGCCATCTGAAATGAGGACCGTGGTCGAATTGGCAACGCTTCCATTGGCCCCGGCTGCCAGGGCAAAGGCGGTTTCCCAGTTGGCCGAGCCAATCGAAGGTTGAGCCGAGTCAATCGCCTTTCGCAATTCCAGTTTGTCATTCGTCGCCGAAGCCAGCACCCGCGGTTGCGGGCCGACGAGGATGATCGTCATCAGGCCCTCTTGGGTCAGGTCGTTGGCAAGCTGGCGGGCAGTCGCTTTGGCCGCTTCAAAGCGCGAAGGCGAAACGTCGGTGGCGTTCATCGAAGCTGAGGCATCGAGCAGAATTGTGATCTGGCCGGATGCGACGACTGCCACCGGAATGAAAGGCCGGGCCAGGGCCACGACGAGCAGGGCCAGCAGAAGCAACTGCAGTAGCAAGAGTAAATTGCGCCGCAAGCGTTGCCAGGGCGCGTTGGCCTCGCGGTCGCGCAGAACCATGCGCCACAACATCGTGGACGACACTTCCGTCTCGCGGCGGCGCAACTTCAGCATGTACAGAATCACAATCGGTGCGGCCAAAGCGCTGAGGGCAAGGAAGAGAGGGGCTAAGAAACTCATCGAAGTTATGGGACGATAACCGGCGTGGGAGCGCGGCGTGGGAGCGCGTTGTACGCGCGATAGGTCGCGGTTACAAACCGCTCCCACGCCGCTCCCACGTTATAAATCGCTCCCACGCCGGGTCATTTCAACGCCAAAGCAGAAAGCAACGCCCCAACAAATCCAACAATCAAAAGATAAACGCTGACGCCGATGTTGCCAAACACAGTCACCAGGCCCGCAATCATCAAGGCAACCGAAACAACAAAGCACAACCCAAAAAGAATTTTGCCGATGACGTCACTGCCTGCATAGTAATACTTGGTCAATCCGGCCCCGCTCAGGGCCGCAACTTCTCCGCCAAAGATGAGGAACATCGCCACACTTGAATCGCCGACATCAGGTGAAAACACCTTCGGCAGTCCGAGGGGCAAAACTGCTACCAGCCCGAGCACCACAAATGTAATGCCAATCAAGACGCGCATCAGTCTCTCCCGTGGGCCGCCAACGATTTGCCGAAGCTCAATCTGCGACTGCCGCCATAGCGCCAACGTCTCTTGAATCTTGCGAAGCAAATCAAGCTTGTGCTTTCGGCGTTCGGTTTCACGCTCATCGTTCACTTCACCAATCCCATCCGCCTCATCTGATACAACACCACTTCATCCCACTTTGTCGAAGTTGTAATCGGCACGTAGTTGACGCCGCGCTTGAGGCAGTGGGCTTCAATCTCGTCGCGCCAGCCCCGCACCCGGCGCTTGTAAAGGTCGCGCAGTGAGCCGTCAATCGAAACGTCCTGCGGGTCGCCGGTCTCGGAGTCAATCAGCCGCAAGTCGCCGGCCAGCGGCGGCTCAATTTCTTCTGGGGCCAGGACGTGAAGCAGGCTGACTTCGTAGCCCTGACTTTGCAGAGCGTTCAGCCCCGGCTGGTAACCGGCCGGCGAGAACAAATCGGTGAGCAGGAAGCCCAGCCCGGCGCGCGAGCTTGCCATCGCATAATCGCGCAATGAGCCGTTCAGGTCAGTCGCGCCCGACGGCTTTAACTCGCTGAGGAACTTGATGAGGCGGAAGGTGTTGCCGCGCCCGCGCACCGGGCCGAAGCGGGCCGGGCGCGTTCCGTCGTCGCTAAAGGCGATCATCGTCAGGCGGTCGCCGGCGGCCAGGGCGATGTGGCCGATGGCGGCGGCGAGGTGGAGGGCATATTGAAATTTGTTGCGTTCTTTAGCAGAGGCGGCGGCCCCGTCCGACTCGTCCGGCCAGTTCATCGAGCGTGAGGCATCAATCAGCACATGAACCGACAGGTCCTCTTCTTCCTCAAACAATTTGATAAAGGGGCGCTCGAGGCGGGCGTACACGTTCCAGTCCACCCGGCGCAGGTCGTCGCCTTGCACGTAATCACGGTAATCGGCAAACTCGATGGACGTGCCGCGCTTGGTCGAGCGGCGCTCACCCTTCATTTGCCCGGCGCGCACGCGCGAGGCGACGAGGGAAAGCTGATCAAGTTTACGAAGGGTGGATTCGTCGAAAAACACGGCGAACTTCAAACTCCAAATTCCAAACTTCAAACTCCCAATTTTGGAGTTTGTGATTTGGAGTTTGGAGTTTTTACGCAGTCACCTTCGCCCGCTCGTCCACGTGCTTAGGCACGGTCTTGAGCAGTTCGGCGGTGATGTCGTCGGGGGAGACGCCTTCGGCCTGGCCCTCGAAGTTCAACAGCAGGCGGTGGCGCAAAGCGGCGGAGGCGACGATGGCAATATCTTCAAAGGCCACGTTGTACCGGCCCGACATCACCGAGACGACCTTCGCGCCGAGGATGATCGATTGCGCGGCGCGCGGGCTGGCGCCGTAGCGGACAAATTGCTTGACCATCGGCGCCGCCGACGGGTGATCCGGGTGAGTGGCAACGACTAGCCGGGCCACATAATCAGAAACGTGAGACGCAACCGGAGTCTGTCGCACCAGTTCACCCATGCGTAGAATCATTTCGGCGTTCGCTACTTTGCCGGCGGTTGGCGCTTCCTTGCCGGTCGTACGGGCGAGAATTTCGACAAGCTCATTTGACGACGGGAATTGCACCGACACTTTGAACATGAAGCGATCAAGCTGGGCTTCGGGCAGGGGATACGTCCCTTCCATTTCAATTGGGTTCTGAGTCGCCAGCACAAAAAACGGCTCGTCGAGCTTGTACGTCTTCTTAGCCACCGTCACCGAATGTTCCTGCATGGCTTCCAGCAAGGCCGACTGCGTCTTGGGTGTGGCGCGGTTGATTTCGTCGGCCAGCACCAGGTTGGCAAACACCGGCCCGGGCTGGAAGCGAAAAGCGCGGCGGCCCTCTGCGGAGTCTTCGATGATGTCGGTGCCCACGATGTCGGCGGGCATGAGGTCGGGCGTAAACTGGATGCGCGAGAATTTCAAATCCAGCACGTTCGACAAGGTGCGGATCAGCATCGTCTTGCCCAGCCCTGGCACCCCTTCGAGCAAGGCGTGGTTACCGGTGATCACACAAATCAACACGTGCCGCACCACTTCCTGCTGGCCGACAATCACTTTGCCAATTTCCGATTCAATTGCCGAGGCTGTGTCACGAAATTGCTGAATGGTTAGCTGGTCGGGCATGTGCTCCTCTTCGAAAGTTGGTAGCACCCTGAGCGGAGCGGCGGTGCTGTCCGCCGCGCAGTCGAAGGGTGCGGTGCTCGCGATTGCGTCGCATCCTTCGACTACGGCCCGCGAATAGCACGCGGGCCTCCGCTCAGGATGCTGCTACTGCATTGCCAAAGTTAAGGCTCCAACGAACTGAAGTAATCTTTGATCACCGGCTTCAACGTCACCGGCGCCTGGCCGCTGTCAATCGCGTGTTGCGCCGCCTGATTGTACTGGTTGTAGACCTGGTTGTATGGCACTTGCGCTGAACCGTCAGTTGGCGGGCGGCTGGGGCCTTCGCCCACGATTTCTGATCCGGGGTCGCCGGTTCCAGGAAGATTCACTTCCGGCCCGCCAGAGCCGCCAACGCGATACGGCGAAAAAATTGGCTCGTAACTGCTCGTGCCGCCATCGTTCGGGCCGTTGCTGTTGCCGGGCGAGTTCGGCGCTTCACCACCCTGAGTCGAGCCGTTGCCCTCTCCAGACCCAGCGTTGACCCTGGCCTTGACCTTGGCCTTGACCCTGGCCTTGTCCTTGCCCTTGCCCTTGCCCTTGCCCTTGACCCTGACCTTGCCCTTGACCCTGGCCTTGTTGGCCCTGGCCCTGTTGCCCTTGTTGGCCCGATCCGGCCTGAGCGACTTGTTGCCGTCCACTGCCCACCTGGCCTGCCGCCGTGGACGCCGCCTGCGCTTGGGCGGCCTGGGAGGCCGTTTGCGCCAGCGTGCCGGCCGCTTGGTCGAGCGCGGCCTGCGCGGCCTGGGTGTCGCCGTTTTGCAAAGCGGTGGCGGCTTGCTGTAACTGCGATGCCAGTCCGGGGTTGGTGGCTTGCAACTCCTGGGCGGTCTGCTCCAACGTTTGGGCCAACTGCTGTTGCTCGGCAGGCGTCATCTGCGAGACGTCGAGGTTGCCCAGAGCCGTAGAGGCCGCCGACAGATCGCCATTTTGCAAGGCCTCGCCCAGCGCTTGCGTTTGCTGATTCTGCGAAAGTTGCTGGCCCGCCGACTGCAAAGCCTGCGCCTGCTCCAGCACGCTCTGATCGGCCAACTGCTGTAGCTGGGTTTCGGACTGCGAGAGCACCGAGACGGCTTGCTCCTGAGTCAAATCCGGGTTCTGCAATTGCGCAATCGCCTCGTTAAGCGGTTTGGTCAGTTCTTCTTTCTGGCTGTCGCTCAGAGTCGGATTGTCTTCGATGGTCTGGCGAATCGCCTCAAGCTGTTGCGCCTGCTGGGCAACTTCCTGCTTCACGGCTTGCTGTTGGGCGAGGGCTTTGAATTGTTCGTTGGGGATGACCAGTGAGGCCACCACCAGCGCCGACGCCAATAACAACGACAGGGTCTCAAGCCGCGATATGCGGACCGGAAGGCGGGACCGAGGGTTTACAGAACGGGCAACTTCAACGGTGTCGGCCAATTGTTTGGCCACCCACCAGGCGGGCGCGTCGATCTTTTGTCGCGCCAGTTCAAAAGCGGTGCTGGTGCGTTCGCCCAGGTCAAATTGGAGATCGAAATAGCGGGCCGCTGAGAGCCGCGAGTAGGGCCAGGCCAGGGCCACAATTGCGCCCCAGGCAAAACCGATTGCCCCGGCAATGATGGCGATTTGAATCAACTGCTCCAGCGAGAACACGGCCTTGAGCCGGGCGACGATGGAAAAGCCGAAGGCGATCATCAAGCCCAGGGTCAGGCCGCGCCCGGCCCAGTTCACCATTTGCCTAAAGCGGAACCAGGACAGCCAGCCGTTGACGGTTGTTTCGAGTTCGTTGATTGAAGTTGTCACGTCGTCTCTTTCCGCCGCACCAGTTGAATGCTCAGCAGGATCATGATGAGGCTGAAGAACAGGCAAAACAGCAGGTAAGGCATCCACGGTGAGATGATCGGAACGGAACTTCCATTGCTGAGCGGGAAAGTGGTGAAGAAGGCGCTCTGATCATTGATCAAAATCGTCTCGGTCACAAAGGCCGTTGCCAGCGGGTTCAGACAGATCAGGATAAAAAAGGCGTAGACCAGCACTGCTTGCAGGAGCGGGCTGGGCGAGAAGTTGTTGGAGGAACTGCCGTAGAAGAAAAATTCGTAGGCCGGGATGAAGGTGAGCATGAGTAGTGGCAGGCCGAGCACCGCCACCAGCGCGGTGGCGTAGGTGAGGACGCTGGCGCCAAGCGTGCGCCGCATGATGGTCGAAAAGAAAATACCGGCCGAGCCGGAAGCCAGGGCCGTGGCCAGCAACATCGCCAACGAAATGAGCACTTCTTCTGGCGCAACGCCGCCCAACAAAAACACAAGGCTTTGCAGTGGCACGGCGGCGATAAGCAGGAGCACGATGAAAGACAACGCCGAAGTCAGTTTGCCTAACACCAGTGAGCGGGCCGGCAATAATGTTGTTCTCAGCAGTTCGTAAGTTTGTCGCTCGCGCTCACCAGAGATCGCGCCGGCGGTAAAGGCCGGAGCGATGAAGCAGACAAGGAACAACTCAATGCTCACCAACCCGCCAAACACCACCTTACCCGCAATCTGCCCGCCGCCCGGCCCGTAAATGTCCACATTCGATGAGGCGGTGTAAGCGAAGTAAAGCAGGGTCGTGAACAAGCTCATCAATCCCAGATAAATCGTCAGGATGACGAAAGCCCGGTTGCCGCGCATCCGGCCACGCAATTCTTTGAGCACAACCGGGTTTGAAGACAGACGCTCACGCAGGCTGCGCGCCGGGCGGGCAGCCTTCTTCTTGGGTGTGGAAACGGCAATTTCGGTCATGGCCAATCAGGTGGACTCTTTTCGCCGCACGAGTTGAATGCTGAGCAAGATCGTGATCAAAGTGAAGAAGAGGCAGATCAGCGCATAAGGAATCCACGGGCCGATGAGCGTCACCGACTGGCCGCCGGCAATGGTGGTTGTCATCGTGAATGCGTTGCGGTTGCCCGAAAGGAGCATCATTTCAGTCGCAAAGCCCGCCGCCAGCGGGTTCAGGCAGACCAGAGTCCACAAGCCCAGCATCAATAACAGTTCAATCAGGATGTCGACCGTTGTTGGCAACGTGCCGGTATAAAACCGCGAACTAATGTACGGCCCCATAAATGCGCCTGTCAGAAGCGCCGCCGCCGGGATGCCGACTACCATCACCAGGGCGAACGCATAAGTCACCACACTGGCGCTCAGGGTGCGACGCATGAGGGCTGAAAAGAAGATGCCCGATGCGCCCGAAGCCAGAGCCGTGGATAGCAAAATCACTAGCGCGATCAGCACTTCATCCAGCGCCACTCCGCCCAACAAAAAGGCCAGGCTTTGCACCGGCAGAGCCATGAAAACCAGGAGCACGATGAACGACAGCGCCGAGGTCAGCTTGCCTAACACCAGTGAGCGAGCCGGCATTAACGTCGTCCGCAGTAATTCATACGTCTGCCGTTCGCGCTCGCCGGAGATCGCGCCCGCCGTAAAGGCCGGGGCGATGAAGCACACCATGAACAACTCCACGCCCACCACCCCGCCGAACACTACCTTACCCACCATCTGAGTGCTTGAGCCGTAAATGTTGGTGTTCATGGAAGCGGTATAACCCAGATAGAGCAGAATGGCGAACAAGCTCATGAGCGCCACATAACTCGTAATTACAATGAAAGCCCGGTTGCCGCGCATCCGCCCGCGCAGTTCTTTGAGCACTATCGGGTTAGCCCAGAGACGGTCGCGGAGGGAGTGGGAGTGTTTGAGTTGGAGGATCGTCATAGGCCAATCCCCAATTCGCCAATTCTCTAATCTCCGAGGATTAGAGAATTGGAGATTGGAGGGTGAATATCAACTCACAATCCCTTGCGTGGCGCGCATGAATACTTCCTCCATGTCGCGCACATCCTCGCTGAAGTGAAAGACGGGGACGCCACTGGTGATCAGTTGGGCCAGGACAGCGCTCACTTCGGTGTCACTGCCGTTGTACTCCACCACCAGCTTGTGGTGGCCCGATGAAGCCGCCTCTTCTTCCGACCCTTCGCTCTCCACCTTCGACACGCCTTCGACAGCCATTAGCGCGGCCCGGGCTTCTTCAACTTTGCCCAACAGATTGATATGAATGCGACGATGAGGCATGAGCATCCGTTGCATTTCTTCCAGCTTGCCTGTCGCCACCAGCCGCCCGGCTTCTACAATGCCCACATGGGTGCAAATTTCGGCCACGTCGGCCAGGATGTGCGTGGAGAAGAAGATCGTCTTGCCCATCCGCGCCAGTTCCACCAGCAGTTCGCGGATTTCAATGCGGGCGCGCGGGTCAAGGCCGGAGGCCGGTTCGTCCAGAATCAACACTTGCGGGTCGTGAGCCAACGTTCGGGCCAGAGCCAGCCTCTGCTTCATACCGCGCGACAACCCCTCCACCCGATCATCTTTGCGATGACTCAAATCCACCAGTTCCAGCAAGTCGCCGTTGATAGACCGCCGCTGAGCTTCGGGAATCTCATAGCAGGCGCCGAAGAAATCAAGATACTCCCACACCGTCATGTCGTCGTATACCCCAAAGAAATCTGGCATGTAGCCGATGGACTTGCGGACGCCGCGCGGGTCTTTCGTCACCGAATAACCGGCCACTGAGGCCTGGCCGCTGGAGGGGGCCATGAGGGTGGTGAGGATACGCATCGTCGTCGTCTTGCCCGCGCCGTTCGGCCCCACAAAACCGTAAATCGCCCCTGCTTCCACCTGCAAGGACATATCACTCACCGCCGTCAGTTTTCCGTACCGCTTCACCAGATTCTTGATCTCGATGATGGGAGCCATGCTTTACCTCTGCGCCACCAGGGTGAAATCCAACGTCTCAACGCTGACCGATGTCGAGTAGTTTGGGCTTTCAAGGCGCACGTCAATGCGGCCATCACTGCCCACAAAACGGTTCGGCGATTTGATCACCGTGTCGCCCCAGGACAGATTCTTCAGTTCGACCCACACCCCTTCCTGCTGATCCCACAGGCTGACCACCAGCGGCGATTGGCCTGTCGCCCCGTAAGAGGTGAAGTGCATCGTCAGCGAGGCGGCTGAGCTGTAATCAAGCACAATCGAGGGCCGGAAGCGGAGTGCAAAGTAGCCCTGACTCAGGTACGAGTCATAAGGTGAGCCGCCGCCATTCTGGCCGGGGTCGATCAATTCCCACGTCATCAAGCCCGGCGGCACGGTGATCGAGCCGTCGCTGACCACCACTTGCGGATTGAGGCGAATGAGGTAGATCGTCTTGTCTTCGACGTTGAAGCGATCTCCCACCAGAGACGCTTTCACCGGCGACACATCCGACCAGCCGACGAGGTAGGTGCCGCCGCCGCGTCCGCCGGTATTGTACGGATCGAACAGCCAGGTCAATAGCGAGTAACGGCGATACGTTTCCCGGTCATCGTAATAAGAGGTGGTGCCAAGAATGTCCTCGATCGTGGTGTCGTAACCCGAATAGTAACTTGAGGGATATGGCAGGGTGATGCCCGCCGGCAGAATCTGGGTGCTGTTTTGCGAAATGGAAGAGGCGTGGATGGCCGTAAGCGACACTTTGGCCGTCACCGAACTGCCGGGGGTGATGTCGCCCACGCGCTGGGCGCCGCCGGCCGAGAGCACGACCGCGTCGCGCAAGGTGATGTCGCTCTGATTCGTGATCGTGCCTTCCAACACCGAGCGGGTGCTATTGACCGAATACGTTAGCGACGAGGTGAACTTGGGCGCCGCGACTTGCCCTTGGGCCACAAATGGAGTGATAGCGCCTACATCCACGCGCACATGACGGACAAACGATGAGTCGCTCTGCTCCATTTGCGCGCCGTCGAGCGAGAGATTCAGCGAACGATAGTAGGTGTCAGAAGGCAGTGGCCGCAAAAGCATGTCGCCGTCCACCTGCAAATCATATTCGGCGCGGCGTGGCGAGAAGATGCCGACGAGCGACTCGATCTGGGCGCGGTCGGAGTTCTCCCACACTTGGGCTACGGCGAGGCGGTGCAAGGTGGGCCGTGAGCCGCGCAGGCCGAACCCGGCAATGTAAGTGATGGCGGTGAACAACAGGACGAGGCCGGGGATGGTGATCCACGCCAGTTCGCGGCGCTTGAGACGGCGCAGGAGAATGTAGTTCAGCGGGCCGATAGCAAAGACGTAGCCGCCGAGAAACACGCACACTTGAAGGGGATGGGGCAAGCCAATGCCGGGGATGGCGTTGACGGCTTCACCGGCGTTGTACCAGTTGCGATAGGCGCTCGACCAGCCGGGGCGATCAGTGGCCACCGCCAACAAGTTCCGATATACCCCTTCGATCCCTTTCCAACCTTTGAGGGGGGACAGGGCCGGATCAAATGTCAGCAGAAACGATTTGCCGTAACCGTAAAGGCGCTCGGCCAGGAGAGGCACGTTGCCCGCGCTGACCACCACCGACGAATTGGGTTGCAGGTCGCCGGTGGCGGCGATGAGTGAGCCGTCGGGTGTTACATCGCTGGCGTAAGAACCCAGCGTGGCGAAGTTGGTGAGGGTTTGGGTGCTGTTGGGAATAATGGGCAAAACGTCGGCCAGGCCGGCGGCCAGCTTTTGCCAGTTGGGGCCGGCGACGGTGATGAGCCGCCCGCCGCTCGATAGCCACGCCTTAAGCGCATCTTTTTGCTCGGCGCTCAACTGCCCGGTATCAATGTCCGAGATCACCAGCACGTCGAGGCCGCGCCAGGCTTGCGCGGCCGGCGGCAAGTCTTCAGCCGTAAGCTGGGCCACGCGCGCCTGGCCATTGACGGGGTCAATATTGCTCAGGATGTTGAAGGGGGAGGCGCTGGAAGCTAGCACGCCGTAGATCAAATCCGAGGCCGACGTTTGAGTCACCCGGGCCGAAGTAGTGCCTAGAACATCTTTGCCCTGGCGATAGCTTACCGTGATCCGGCTCACATATCCTTCGACCGTTACGTACATGAACACTTCTTTGCGCGAACCGGCAGGCAATTCCACCGGGCGGACGTACTCCGCCGTTGAGCCATCGTAACGCGGCGCGGCCACCACGACCATTCCATCGGCGTCCGAGCCGTTGTTGGCCAGAGTGATGCGGATGGGAATCCACTGGGCATCTTCGTAGAAGCCGTCGAACCCGGCGCGCACGGTGATCGTGACCGAGTTAGCCTGAGCATGGGCACTGCCGGTCGTCAACGACAGCATTCCTGTAATAAGGGCAATAATTAGGAGGAGACGCGCTTTAGACATAGTGGCTGTGAGCGAAAGTGCTGTCATTATGGGAAAGACGTTTTAGCCGGAGGGCCGGTTCCCGTTAGGATAGCACAGGGCTAGGGAGTTGACTACTCCCACTTTCGCGCCTTTTACAGGTCAATTCGTGCGTTACCATTCTACGTGGTATTCCCCTCGCCCGTTTAGGCTCACTGGAATCCGGTAAATATCGGGGGCGATGCGTGCAGTTACTATAATATTGCCGTTGACTAGCTGTGGATTAGCAGGTAGTGAGAGAGTGACATAACCTTCGGCCTGGCGGCCAAGATTAATGGCAAACTGCAAGCTGCGTTCAGCCGCCGACCACTCTGTAATTTCGCTGCCCTGAGAAAAGTGAAGCGAAGAGCCAATGAACTGGGGGCTTTCAGTAACAGACCGAACTGCCAGCAACCGCCCGCTGTGGAGTGGGAGATTGAACTTGACGCCATCCCGATGATACTCTTGCGTCCAGAAATCGAGGACATGGCCCGTTACCGGGAACTCCCGATCCACAGGGCGGTCGCCCCAGTTAAACAACCCCATCACCGTCCAGTTCCCCACCACGCCTTGCAAGGGCAACTCTAACATCTCAGGCATTTCCTTCTCCAGCCAATCGCTGGCTAACGCGGTCTGGCCCAGCACTGGCAGAAGAGGCTCGATGAGTTTGCGGCGCTCGGGTGAGAGTTTGGAGAAATCGTCGGAAACCAGAAACATGCCGCCCGACAAGGCGATGACGCTGGCCAGCGCCGTCACTTCGTCCAGGGTCAGTTGGGTGGTGTCGCGCACCAGCAGGCAGTCTGGATCGTTGAGCCACCAGCGTCGATGCAGGGGACTGCGGGTGAGGGTGTTGCGGATGGCGTTGCGGGCCGAAGGCATGGAAGGCTCGTCACGAAACGGGAGCGAAAGGCCCTTATAGATTGGCCGCCAGCGCACGTCAACATCGGGGCCAATTCGCATTCCATCCATAATGCCGACGGCGGGGCCAAGTGGGCAGCCACAGCCCAGCAAAAATGTATCCGGCCCGGCGGCCTCGCGGATCAATTCGAGGCCGAGGCGCAAAGCCTGGGCGCGAGTCCGCGTCGAGTCGTGGCGCTTGCCGGGGAGGGCCGCCGCGTACAAAAAGTCCAACTTGAGGTAAGGGTAGCCCCACTCGTTCACTGCCGTGCCGATCAACTTGCGAGTGTGATTCTGAACCGCCGGGTGAGTCACATCGAGGCCGCGGGCGAAGGTGTTGAAGACATAGCCGGTGTTGCTGGGCAGCAAGCCGAATGAGTTGCTGCTTCGTAGAAACCAATCGGGGTACTCACGCGCCAGCTTCGAGTCAGGTTTGGCAATGAAAGGAGCCAGCCACAGACCCGGAGTCAGGTTTCGGGCACGGATCGAGTCGGCCACCGCTTGAAGACCAGAGGGAAACTTAGAGTTGGTTTCAAACCAGTCGCCAACGTTGGCTTCAAAGCCGTCATCCAGTTGGACGAGCGGGAGCGGGAGTCGGACGCGATCCGACTCAATCTGCTCAAGGTTGGCGCGCACGTCGGCTTCGGTCACTTTGTCGAAGTAGTGATACCACGAGCACCAGCCAACGGGCGTTTGGGCTGGAACGCGGGCGTTGTTCTCACGGGCGACGGCTTCGGCGTAGTCTCGCAATGGATCCAGATCGTATTCGGGGATGAGTTGAATGTAGGCGTCATCGGTCCTCAGCGATTGGCCGGGCGGCAGGAGCACATCGTCGCCCTGGGCGCGCAGTCGGAGCGAAGGCGCAACCGGATCGGCGACGACATCAATCGAGCTAAACTGCTCCCGTTGCGAGGTGAACCCGGCGACGATGGCGCTGTGATGCGTTGGATCGGCCAGCACGCCGAACATGTCGCCGGAGAACTGGCGGCGAAAATCGGAGAGCGGAGTGTGCGGGTTGTGGTTGTTCGGGCCGAGGAAAGGGGGGAAGTCGGTGTAGGGCTGGCGCTGTTTAGCAGTGAGCGTTCCGGCGAAGCTCCACGATTGCCAGCCGTTGGAGAAAAATGTCGGTGGTATCGAGTGAGGTGAGAGGCGAACCACGCCTAAACGATGCAGGGGGCCGGCGAAGAGCGGATTAAGGCGGGCGACACGAAACGGCTTGCCGCCCACGTTCTGAACCCGGAGGCGAATGAGCAGGAAGGGGCGCTCTTTCGGCAAAGCAAACTCAACCGTGATTGCCAAAGTGTCCAGACCGCTGATGACGCGAGCGATGATCATGTCCAGCGGGCCATGAGCCGAGTTGGCCGGGCGGTTGAAGATGTCGGCCCCGTCGAGACTGCCGCGCCAGGGCCATGGCCGGAGTCCGCCGAGGTGCGGCCAGTTGAAGTCGGGGAAGCGGAAGAGGCCGTTGAAGCGCGCGCCTTCAATGGAGGGCGTTTCGGTGGTTTGAGTGTAGAGCGACCACGAAGAAGTTGCGGGGTCGAGAGTGAAGTGCAGGTGAGAGTTAGAGAGGTTGACAGACATTGTCGGGTAATGTTACCCGGCGATTGAGATCGTGGCAATACGTTTAGCCAAGCCCGGCCTCGCGGGCGCGAATGATGGCCTGCGCCCGGTCGGCCACTTGCAGTTTGCTGAAGATGTTGGGGAGGTGGTTACAGACGGTTTTGGGACTCAGGATGAGGCCGGCATAACCAACACCTTATCTACCCGGTGTCCATCCATGTCTACAACTTCAAAGCACAGTTTCCCCCATTCAAAGCGTTGCCCCACCGATGGAATACTGCGAACCTGACTCATCACAAAACCGCCAACAGTCCGATAATTTTCTTCATCCGACAACTTTTCAAAGTCGAATATTTCCTTGAGTTTATCTATAGGCAGCAGTCCGTCGAGTAACCATGAACCATCCTCGCGGCGAGTGGCTTCCGGCTTGGCTGGCTCACCAGTCGAGGGAATGTTCCCCGCAATATCTTCCAGAATATCGTTGTGCGTTACTATGCCGTGAATGCTGCCGTATTCATCGATTATCAATGCAAGATGTGTCCCTTTCTGTTTGAACAGTTCCAGCACCTTCAATGCCGACATGCTTTCAGGGACAAATAATGGGGGGCGCAACAACGCTTTCAAATCAAGCGGCTGACCGGCCAGAAGTTGAGTCAGTAGATCTTTGGCGCGCACAATGCCAAGCACGTTGTCCAAACTGTCCTTGATCACCGGAAAGCGCGAATGCTGGCTGATCGCAATCTTGCGCCGGATGTCTTCCGGTGAGTCTTCGAGGTCAAACCACACAATCTGTGTGCGGGGAGTCATGCATGCGCCGACCTGCCGTTCGTCCAGCCGAAGCACGCTTTCTATCATGTCCTGTTCGGTTTCTTCAAATACGCCGCTTTCTGTGCCTTGCTCAATTAGGATCTTTATTTCTTCCGGGGTAATGGATGGCTCGGTGGATGGCTTGACACCCAACACTCGAATGACGACATCCGTCGAAACACTCAATAGCCGGACGACGGGCGCAGCAATGGCCGACAAGGCCCGCATCGGAGCGGCAACAACCGAGGCAATTCGTTCGGCATTGTTCAGCGCCAACCGTTTGGGCACCAGTTCGCCAATGATCAGCGAAAAGTAGGTGAGGCCGAGAACGACGATGCCAACGCCGATGACTTCGCCGTAAGGCGCGAGGAATGGAATAACGCTGAGGCGGGCCGCTATTTCTTCGGCGATGGTTGCTCCGCCGAAGGCGCCAGCCAAAATGCCAACGAGAGTGATGCCAATTTGAACAGTGGCGAGAAACTGGTTTGGGTGAGTCGCCAACTCCAGCGCGGCGCGAGCCTGAGAGTTGCCAGCCTCGGCTAACTGTTGCAGGCGCGCTTTTCGAGCGGAAATGACAGCCGCCTCGGACATGGCAAAAATGCCGTTAGCAAGGAGCAAGAGCAAGATGATCAGAATCTCTAAAACGGGATTGTTCAAGTCAGGCTATTCCATGGGGAGCAGTGTCGCGCATTCGCCGGCCAGAAACGTGACGGCTAAGAAGACTGCCACCAGCCACAGCCAAATCCGCCGCCGGCGCGCCCGGCGGCGGTCATCCCCGCTGCTGGTCTTGCCTTGATGCTTTGCCGGTGAGGCCGTAGCCTTGCCTTTGGGTTTCATGTTGTGTCTTTAGTCCGATGCTTGCGCGATACCCTTGCCAACCTCGGCGACATAGGCCTCGTGCAACTTCACCGGCGCGGCGTGGGCTTTTCTTAGCCGCAAGTTGAGAAGTTCCACGAAAACCGAGAAAGCCATCGCGAAATATACGTAGCCTTTGGGGATGTGCTGATGCAGGCCTTCGACGATAAGAGTGAAGCCGATGAGCAGGAGAAAACTCAAGGCCAGCATTTTGATGGTGGGATGGCGGTCAACGAAACTGCTGATGGGACCGGCGGACAGGATCATCACCCCCGCCGCGATCATCACGGCGGCGATCATGATCGCCAGTTGATCCACCATGCCGACGGCGGTGATCACCGAGTCCAGCGAGAAGACGACATCCAGCAGGAGTATTTGCGCAATGACGCTGGCAAACGAGGGCCTGACGCGGGCCGAGGCGTGCCCTTCAACGCCTTCCAGTTTTTGGTGAATCTCGTGCGTGCTCTTGCCCAGCAAAAACAGGCCGCCGAGGATGAGGATAATGTCGCGCCCAGCTATCTCATACTTGAGCACTGAGAACAGTGGCTCGGTGAGGTCGATGATCCACGAGAGCGAGAATAGGAGCAGGATGCGCGAAACGATTGCCAGTGCAAGGCCGGTGGTGCGCGCCCGGCCTTGCTGATGGGCAGGGAGTTTTCCGGCCAGAATCGAAATGAAGATGACGTTGTCAACGCCGAGAACGAGTTCAAGAACGACGAGCGTGATAAATGCGATCCATGTTTGGGGGTCAGCTAACCAATCCATATAGTTCCTCTCCTGTTGCCCGATCTAGGTCGCTAGGACGATAACGCCGAGACGGCGAAAAACGCGACGAATCGCCCGCTGCGTAGCCAGCGCTGTGACAAGCACGAATAGGAAGATATCCAGCGCCGCAAAGAGTATAAGAATCTTCATCGTTCACTTCTCCTCAATGCTCCCCAGCACGAAGTACCACAGTGTGCACGCAAAGGTTGTCAGCGAAAGTGAGCGGAGTGCAAAATCTCCCGATTTTGCCCGAAGTCGGGAGACTTCGGACTCCGGCGGCCTGACATGTTTTGCGTGCACACATTCAGGTTCCTTCGGTACATTTGCCCGTCTCATTGTTTGTTCCTTGTCTGTCGACTCTTTTCCAGGTGCCCAAGCCGGTTGGGTGCTGAGGGGGGCAGCCACCACAACCGGCCCGGGCATGAAGGCTCCGACGGGGGCTTCGCCTGGCTCGGCCGCGCGACCGGTCGGTGCGAGCGCCCACGGAAGCCGCGTGAAGGGAAGTGATTTCTCTCTTTTTCGTCTTGACGCCAAAACTCACCCGCTGGCGTGGCTGGCTATGACTCCTTCTCTGGTTTGTATGTCTTTATCCTTACAAGATGGACAGTAACACCCACTGCAATACCCGGCAGGACGATCTTTATCCACCATAGCGACACAACAAACAATGTCGCGTAGCCAATCGTTAACCACAACAACACAATCGTGAGCACTTTTTGCTTGAGCGGAATGCCCCTGCCTTCTCGATAGTTCCTGATGTACTCTCCGCACCAGCGATTGGTCAATAGCCAGTAATAAAACCGCTCTGAGCTACGCGCGTAGCAAATCGCGGCTAAGAGCAGGAAGGGAGTGGTGGGTAACACAGGCAAGAACACGCCGACAACACCCAATGCCACAAAAAATGTGCCGCTGGCAATCAGCAGGATTCTCACAACCTCTCTCATTGACCGATATCTGAACGTCGCGCCTCAGCCCATCTTCCCAAACCACTCCCGCCGCTCCATCCACTTTGCCAATTCTAGCACGGGCGAAACAGTGAAAGCCAACGCGACGACGATAGCCCAATCAACCAGCGGCAGGCTAAACGTGCCAAACGGCTCGTGCAAGACAGGCACGTAGACGATTAAGGCTAACAACACCAATTCCCACACAATCGCCAGATTCAACCATTTGTTGGCAAAGGGTCGAACTAACACCGAGAGGCGGTCGGAGCGG
>CAYSIV010000059.1:0-23587 GCA_964431175.1 uncultured Anaerolineales bacterium | reverse complement strand
GTGGCGGCAGTACAACTGCCGCCACAACCGTAAATCAAAAAGGAAACCGCTATAGTCAGTTCACTAGTACCAACTTTGGCAGCTTCACTGATTTCGGCTAACGGCAACAGCCAAACTACCGAGGAAATCTATTTCGTAGTTAGCTTGTCTACTTTATCTGATTTGATATTGTGATGATCGAAGCTCAAACTGGTCACCTGACTTAAGTCTTAAGGTGCGGACTAAAGCCCGGTACAAAGTTATAACCATCGCCCGTGCCGCCCCGAGAAGATTTCTTCTATTGTATATGGTGTAACTCGTATTTGATGGGATTGAAGGCGTTTTGGTTAGAAGGGACAATAAATCATGATCGTAGCTAATTTTGCAAGCTCACGTAGCACTGCTACCCAAGATCGACGCGTTGGGCAAGCTTGGCTGTCGCCCTTGTTCATATACTCGCTGGCCCTGGCTTATGGCGGTGGCCTGTGGATGCATTTGTTGCATGAGTGGCAGGGCGCGCACGAATTAAATGAAATTCCTCCGACGTTACATTGGTTACGGGACTCCACGCTCGCGCTGCCGGTCATTATGCTGGCCATTTGGCTGGGGGTGCTTGCCTGGCGGCGACTCGACCAGCGGCTTAGCCGGGCCTCGAGTCGAATGGCACTGGCGGCTGTGGTGGCTCTTTCTGCAACTCTGGCCTTTGTTGCCGGGGTGCCGGTGCATGGTTACCTGTTTGGCGCAGAGCATGCTCATGTGGGAGAAGCAGTAACGGCGATCCCACCCACGCTCGCAGGCCAACTGCTGGCTCAGGCAACGCATGCCCTGAGCGATGGTCTTGAAGCGCTACCAGTCAATCTGGCCATTGCCGCGTTCGTTACCCTGCTGTTGGGCAGAAAAGTATTGGAATTAGAAAAGTCCAAACGCCTGGCGCGGCGTGGGCAACCTGAAACCACCGCCAATCCGGCACGTTTGCGGACGGGCCTGGTGATTGGCGCGCTGGTGGACGCACGGAGGTGGACAACATGGCTTGAACAGCCGGTCATTGTCATCCAGCCCAAGGTTGCGCTTCATCGTCGAGCTTCCCGTGTCAAGTGGCCCGGCCGCTTGGCGCATTCGCTAGTGTCGGCTGGGACTCTGTTCGCAATTCTGCTCGCGCCGCTACAACAGGTTGCGATAGTAAGTGCGTCGCCAGTGCAAGCCGCGCCTGCCTGCCGGGATATCCAGGCGGATGTGGTCGCGCTCGACCAGACGATTGTCTACAACCGGCTAGGGGCTGTGGACCCCGAAGGCATGGTTTTTGCTCTCCGGCAAGATGTCGTTGATAAAGGTTCCGACCTGACCGAAGCTGAAGGCGGCGTTCTCACTGCTGGCAATGTCCAACTGCGCTCAGACAAGCGGCCCCGTCCGCTCACCCTGCGGATGAACGTCGGCGACTGCCTGACTATCAACTTCCAGAACCTGCTCAACAGCACGCCCATCGGCGGCCAGCCTGCAACACGGAACGCCGGCATTTCGGTGTTGGGGATGCAGTTGAAAGGGAGCATTCTCAATGACGGATCGAACGTCGGCCAGAACGCGGCAACGACAAACACGGTGATGGCCGGTCTGGCTGAGCCAGGCGGCGCCACGACCTATACTTTCTACGCCGAGCGCGAAGGCGGCTATGAACTGTACAGCCCGGTCGACACTGTCAGTGTTGAGGGCATCGGCACGCTGGCTCATGGCCTGTTTGGCGCAGTCAACGTCGAGCCAAAGGGAGCCGAGTGGTACCGCAGCCAGGTGACGCGGGACGATATGGATCTGGCGACTATGGGCTACACAGCCGATGGCCATCCAATCATCAATTACGATGCCGTCTACCCGGCCGGGCATCGCTTCGCGGGCACTCCCATCCTCAAAATGCTCGACGCCAACAACAAAATCGTGCATTCTGATCTGACGGCGATTATCACCGGACCGGGCCGCGGCAACTTCGGACAGGGCGGCAGCCTCTCGTATCCCGTCAACCCCACCTACCCGAATCGCAACGAACCTTTCCGCGAATTCACCATCGTCTTCCACGACGAGATCGCCATGCTCCAGGCTTTCCCCGTGTTTAGCGATCCCGCCTTTCTGTTCACGCTCCATGGTGTTCGAGACGGGAAGGGGATCAACTACGGCACCGGTGGTATCGCCGCCGAAGTCCTGGCTAATCGCTATGGCGTCGGCCCGACGTGGAACTGCCCCGAATGCAAACTCGAAGAGTTCTTCCTCACGTCCTGGGCGCTTGGCGACGCAGCGATGGTTGTCGATGTACCGGCCAACACGACGGATGGCAATGGCAATCTGATCACCGGGCCAAAAGCCACCAAGGCTTTCTACCCCGATGACCCGTCGAACGTCTATCACACCTATATCAACGATCACACCAAATTCCGCAACATCCATGTCGGCAAAGAGCACCACATCTTCCACTTGCACTCGCATCAGTGGCTGGAGACGCCCGACGACGACAATTCGAGCTACCTCGACAGCCAGGCGATCGGGCCAGGCGCCTCGTACACTTATGAAATCGCCTATGGCGGTTCGGGCAACCGCAATAAGACACCCGGCGATGCGATCTTCCATTGCCACTTCTACCCGCACTTCGCTCAGGGCATGTGGGCCATGTGGCGCAGCCACGATGTGTTCGAGCGCGGAACTGAACTCGATGTTAATGGCATTCCTGTCCCCGGCGCGCGCGCCTTGCCCGATGGCGAGATCGTGGCTGGCACGCCGATCCCAGGGCTAGTGCCCATCCCCAGCCTGCCCATGGCGCCGATGCCGGGTACTGCCACCGTCGCTCCCGACGATGCAAATCACGACGGTGTCGTCGACTCCAGTCAGATTGACCTCAATGGCGATGGCACGCCTGATTACCTGCAGAATTGGCCCGCACCGGCCACCAACCCCGGCTACCCGTTCTATATCCCCGGTGTGGCCGGCCACCGCCCGCCGACCCCGGCCCTCGACATGACCGAGCCTCAAGATATGGGTCTGGCGGCCAGCCAGCGGCGTGTGTACGATGGCGGCCTGCCGCGGCATGTCATTACTGGCGGCACAGCGCTGTCCACAATCACTCCGCTTGACCTAAGCAAAGTGTTGGAGGAAGTGACCGCTGTCTTCCCAGCCGAGGAAGGGACACCGGCCGAGCAGGCGGCGATGGCCTTCCATGCCCAGCTTCGCCACGACACCTATAAACCAGACGGCACTCCGGTCACGGGCGCTAATGGCTTCGAGACCAATGGCCTGCCACCAACTCCAGGCGCGCCTTATGCTGAGCCATGCCGGAATGATAATGGAACCTTTAACAGCACTGCGCCATTGCGAGTCTATAAAGCGGCCGACATCCAACTTGACATGAAGCTCAACAAGCTCGGCTGGCACTTCCCGCAGGCGCGCATGTTGGCCCTGTGGCAGGATGTCGGGCCGATGCTCAGCGGCCAGGCCGCGCCCCAGCCGCTCGTGATGCGTGCCAATTCGGGCGACTGCCTCAATTACTATCACACCAACCTGATCCCCGGCGTTTACGAGCAGGACGCCTACCAAGTCCGCACGCCGACCGACATCATCGGCCAGCACATCCACCTGGTCAAGTTCGATGTGACTTCGTCGGACGGGTCGGGCAACGGCTTCAACTACGAAGACGGCACGCTCAGCCCCGACGAGGTGCGCGAGCGCATCGACGCCATCCGGGCCCAGAATAGCTGCACAGCGACCGCTGGCGGCCCAGACGATACCACCTGCCCGGTCGCGGCGGCCCACCCCTTCTTTGGCCCGGGCCCGAACGGCAAATGGCTGGGGGCTCGCACTACCATCCAGCGTTGGTGGGCCGACCCGGTGCTGAACAATGCCGGCCAAGACCGGACGCTGGGCAACGTATATACCCACGACCACTACGGGCCGTCGACTCACCAGCAGACTGGCCTGTACGCCACGTTGACCATCGAGCCAGGCAAGTCACTGTGGCGCGATTCCGAGACCGGGAATTGTTACGGCGATACCAGCCTCGTTGGCCGGAGTATTCCGGGCACGCTGTTGAATGGCGGATGCAAACCCGTGGCTCGCATCGATGGCGGCCCGACTTCCTGGCGGGCTGACATTCTCACCGCCGATAACGCCGGAGTTGGAACCGCGAACTACGACAAGGAAAGCTTCCGCGAGTTCTACTTCGAGTTCTCCGACTTCCAGCACGCGTATACGGCAGGCAAGGGCGCAACCTTCACCCCCACCACGATCACAATCAATGGCAAGAGCTTTACCGTGCAGGTGCCGATAATCACTCCCGACGCGCTGTACGCCATCAACCCCGCTGGCGCCATCCAGAACACGGCGGTAGGCGCTGCCCAGCCGTGGCTCAAGGTGAAGCCGTCTCTGGAAGGGCAAGCCGACGTCTGTCCCACCAACACGACCATGTCGTTCGTGGCCACCGGCTGTCCGGAGACGATCTCAACAGCCGATATCGGCACCTTTTCGATGAACTATCGCAACGAACCGGTCGCCGCGCGCGTGCTCGATCCCGCGACTCTAACGCAGGCAGCCGGCGACGCTGGCGACCTCTCGCTGGCGTTCAAGTCATCGGATCCCACCTGCCGGACGGATGACGGAGTGCTGATCCCCGGCTGCGTCCCCTTCATGCGCGCCGACCCGCGCCTCAACGTCCAGCCCACCTTTTATCCGCCGCTGACGGCGAATGTGAGGCCGGGCGACCCGTATACGCCGATGATGCGGGCGTACGACGCCGACAAGGTCCGGATTAAAGTCCAGGTTGGCGCTACCGAGGAGGGCCACAATGCCAGCCTGTGGGCCAACAAGTGGCTCCAGGAGTTTGCCAGCCCCAACTCCGGTTGGCGCGCCTCCCAGATGATGGGCATCTCCGAGCAGTTCAATTGGGATGCAACCACGGCTGTTGACCCGCTGGCGAGGGGGAGAGTCAACGACTACCTCTTCTCACCTGACAACTCGGTGGATGGCATGTGGAACGGCATGTGGAGCCTGCTGCGCTCCTACTCGCGGTACCGGGTAAGGTCAAATGCGCTGGGAACCGACCTGCTGCCCTTGCCCAACAACCGCCTCGATACAAAAACTGATCAGGTCAATGCCGTTAGCAACCTGAGCGAATTCGACAAGAACACCCAATATCAGTGTCCGCTCGCTGCGCCCAAAGTCACCTTCAATATCACGGCGGCTCTGGCGCGGGATGTCCTGCCAGGCGGCACGCTGATCTACAACTCGCGGACGGTCAACGGCGGGCCACTACACGACCCGACCGCCATTCTCTACGTGCGGACCGGCGATCTCAACCTCAAAGGCAAGCTCAAACCCGGCGTGCCGGTCGAGCCGCTCACCCTGCGCGCTCATGCCGGCGACTGCATCACCCTCAAACTCACCAACAAACTGCCGGCCACGACAGCAGGACCGATGCCTGATCTGCCCGGCTACAACATGATGCCGGCGATCATTGACCGCTTCACGATCAATGAACTGGCGCCTAAGGACACGTTCAACGTCAACGACTTGCGCCCATCCAACCGGGTCGGGCTGCGCCCGCAGTTGGTTGCTTACGACACGACCCGCGGCGCGGGCAACAGCATCGGCGCAAACGGGAACAAAACTGTAGCGCCCGGCGCGTCGAACACCTACTATTGGTATGCTGGCGACCTGACGTATAATGTCGCGACCGGCAGGATGACGGCCACGCCGATCGAGTTCGGAGCTACAAATCTGATCTCCTCTGACCCGATCAAGCACAGTAGCAAGGGCGCAGTTGGAGCACTGATCATCGAGCCACAAGGGTCGACCTGGGTCGAAGATGCCGCCAGTCGCGCCTCGGCCACCGTAACCATGGCTAACGGGTCGAAGTTCCGCGACTTTGTCCTCCTCTTCCAGGACGACGTCAACATGCGCTTCGGCGTGAATGGGACGCTTGCCGACGGCGGCGCGGTGCCGCTCGTGGCCGGTGAGGACGACGCTGAAGACTCGGGCATGAAGGGGCTCAACTACCGGAGCGAGCCGCTGTGGTTCCGGCTGGGCATCGATCCGGCGGCGGTGGAAGGGGTCGCTCAGACCTTCGACTTCACCAACGCGCTCGCCAACAGCCTGGTTGGCGGCGACCCGCAGACGCCAATCTTCAAGGCGCTCGTCGGCCAGGCGATCCGGTTACGGGTGCTGGAGCCTAACGGGCATGCCCGCAACCACGTCTTTGCGTTACACGGCCACGTCTGGCAACGCAATCCATACATCAGTTCCTGCACGGGAACGCCGTGCCTGGGTTCGACCCAGATCGGGAACAATCCTTTATCGGAGTGGCGTGGCGCTCAAGAGGGACACGGCCCGACCGACCACTGGGACATTGTGCCAGCCAATGGAGCAGGCGGCGCCTTCGGTGTGATCGGTGATTACCTGTACCGGGACATGGCCCCCTTCAGCTTCTACAACGGTATCTGGGGCATTCTCAGAGTGGCGCCGTAAGCCGCACCTTCGGATAACAGATCGTGAGTTTAGGGTTTTCGGGTCAGGCGCATCCTGGCCCGAAAACCCTGCTTTACTTAAATGCTTGGAGAACTAAAAAGGCAATGCGGCAAAAAAAGTCAAAGCCGATCTTTGTAATCACGCGGCGCTGGGTTGTGGGCGCTGTCCTGATGATGAGCTTGCTGTTTGGGCTGGCCTATGTGGTTGCCCGCGGGCTGAGAGGTCAAGAGGCTGTCAGCCAGCTTCCTCTCACCACGACTCAACAACAGCCGGACGCTCATGTCATTTCCGCCAGTGATACAGTCGTGAGCCAGGGTGTTGCCGTCACCTACGCGGCTCAACCTGATCCCGCTCAGACTGGTTTGACCGAGGTGAGCTTTACTCTCACTGATGCCTCCAGCGGCCAGCCGGTCACGTCGTCATCGCCGCCATCCGTCTGGATTAGCGCGCAGCAGGCGCAGGCCGGCGCCCAGAGTCAAGAAGCCTTGGGTTGTGATGACCGGATCAAGCTCTATATCCAGGGAACCTTTGACTCTCGCCCCGAGATTGATCTGAACTCTTACTACATCCTGGCTCTGAACAACGACGCTAGCATTTCGGTGATCGACCCGTTGGGCGGCGTCACTGGCATCTCACAGCTCTATGCGATGGTGTTCCTTGAGAGTAGCGGCGAAGACTGGGCCACGAGCGCTGATGGCAAGCGGCTCTTCGTCACCATGCCCCAGGTGGGTCAGGTCGCCGTCGTTGATACCGACAGTTTCAAAGTGCTGACGAACATTGACGTCGGGCCTAATCCGGTTCGGATTGCCCTGCAACCAGATGGGCGGTATCTGTGGGTGGGCAACGACTCGCCGGGGATCACGTCGAGCCAGGTAACCGTCATCGACACTGCAACGCTCAAGGTTGCCGCCCGAATTGCCGTCGGCCCCGGCCAACACGCAATTGCCTTCTCTGGCAAGGTTGACGATATACACCACCAGACTGAGAGCGCCATCCCCAACCAAACCAGTTACGCTTTTATTGCCAATAGCCAGGCGGGCACCGTTTCAGTCGTCGACACCCAAAGCCTCCAGAAGCACGAAGATGTCCCGGTTGATATTCAGCCCACCAGTCTCGACTTCTCCAGCGCCAGCAATGCTGTGTATGTTGCCAGCGCAACTGAAAACACAGTTGTTGTCATAGATGCCGCCAATCAAGAGGTTGTCGGAAGCATCAATGCGGCCCAAAGCACCCAGGCAATCCGGTTTGCCCCCGGCGGCCGCTGGGGGTTTGCCGTCAGCCCGGCAAGCAATAATGTGATTGTGATTGATGCCACGACCAATCGTGTCGTACACTCCGTCAAGGTCGACGGCGCGCCAGACAAGGTGTCTTTCACTACAGCTTACGCCTATGTGCATGACTCGCAGAAAGCGGAGGTGGCGCTGTTCGACCTGGCCCAGGTAGGCCGGGCGGATCCATTGTCGCCGGTCAACATTATCGGCGGCCAGACATCACCGGATCAGGCGTCGGCCCTACTCTCGGTGGCCGACGCCATCATCCCTGTCCACGAGCATGGGAACCATGTGCTGATCGCCAACCCCGGCGATCAGTCGATCTACTACTACATGGAAGGCATGAACGCCCCGATGGGGACCTTTCAGAATTACAGCCGCACACCGCGCGCCGTGCGCGTGGTTGACAGGTCGCTTCACGAAACAACGCCCGGAGTCTACACGGCCCGCATCAAGATTCCCAAAAGCGGGCAATATCAAGTTGCCTTCCTGCTGGAGTCGCCCCGCATCGTCCATTGCTTTGCTTTCACCGCCGAGTCTGATTCGGCGGCCGCGGATAACAATGGCGAAAAATCGCTCACGTTACAATTTTTGAGCGAGGCGCGTGAGATTCAGGCCGGGGCGAAGTTCACCTTGAAATTCGCGCTGGCCGATGCAGTCACACATGCCTCGGTGTCGGACATCACCGACGTCACGATCCTTGCGACTCTGGCGTCAGGCCAACGGAACGAACGTTTCCAGGCCGAGTCGATCGGCAATGGGATCTATGAAGCAGAGCTTATCTTGCCTGTTGAAGGGTTTTACAATGTGTACCTCACAATCCCCTCGCGCCAGATCGATGTCGGCGGCTTACCCTCGCTCACACTCCATGTGACACCGGGTACAGACACGAAATGAGCGGCGGAGATGCGCCCGCCAGCATAAACGCCCCTCCATTCCTGGCTAAATCTGATATAACAAACTGCCTCAAGGCCGAAGACGTTTTGCCTGATCCCTCCTGTATCTTGTTGGTTTGGGCCGGCTATTCGCGCGTCACCTCAGTCGAGTATCGGCGGGGTATAATCGAATCGTTAGCCGAACTTGCCGCCCGGGGCGAGGGTGTTGCCGGGGCGGCCTGCCAGAAGAGGAGAAACTTCACGGTGTCTTATCGCCAGCCTAACTCTGCGCATTGCTTCGTCTGTGGTCTGCACAACCCGGTCGGTCTCAAGCTCGTGTTCTACGACAACGGCCTGGACGAGGTTCGTTGCGAGTACACCATTCCCCCCGAATACAACGGTTACCCCGGCGTTGCTCACGGCGGCATTGTGGCCGCCATTCTCGATGAGGTGGTCGGGCGTATTTCGATGATCGGCGATCCGACTCATTTCATGATGACGGCCAAGATGGAAGTAAAGTATCGCCTGCCGGTGCCGGTGAACACGCCGCTCGTCATCGTCGGCAGGCGGGTGAAACAGCGCGGACGTATCGCCCAGGCCGTTGGCGAAGTGCGCTTGCCCGATGGCACAGTGGCCGTCGAAGCTGACCTGACCCTGGTGGACTTGCCGGACGAGTTCAAGGTCGATAGCAATTTGGACGAGTTGGGCTGGAAAGTTTATCCGTGAGGCAAGACGCGCCGAGCGGCCAGCAGACGTTTCGCCAAAATTCGCCGCGAGTTGTGTTCGCCGGTTTAGCCGCCATTTCGGTGGCGGCTTTTGTTCTGCGCTACTGGCAACTCACCACTTTGCCGCCCGGCTACTGGTTCGACGAAGCGCACAAGTCGCTGGTGGCGCTGGAGATCGCCCGCGGCCTTCGCACCCCGATCTACGTGACCGACTACGACGGCATCGAAGCCGGGTACTTCTGGGTATTAGCCGATTGGTTCAAGCTGTTTGGCCCAAGCTACTTTGGCTCACGCGCCCTCTCGGCTCTGCTGGGCGCGCTCACTGTCCCAATTGCATTTTGGACAGCGCGAACCACGTATCGGAATCACCCCCATGCCGATCTCATCGGCTTGACGAGTGCGGGCTGGTTAAGTGTTTTGCTCTGGCACGTTCATTGGTCGCGGCTTGGGCTGGAAACGATCAGCGTGCCGCTCTTCGCGGTGGCCTTGCTCGGCTTCATGACCTGGGCCTGGCAAAAAAAAACGTGGTGGGCGTTTGCTCTTGCCGGGGTTGTGCTTGGCCTCAGCCAGTACACCAATCCTGCCGCGCGTATTTTGCCGCTGGAAGCATTGGCTGTGTTCGCCATCTTTGCCGCGCCTCAAATTCGTAATGGCGACTTTAGCCGCGCTTTGCTGACTGAAGCCATGACTGCCAACTTGGGGAAGACTCTCGGATTTGGCCTGGCATTTCTCTTTGCCGCTCTCCTCGTCTACGCGCCGCTCGGCCTCTTCTTCTGGCAGAACCCGCAATGGTTCTTCGCTCGCATTGCTTTCACCAGCTCCAATGCGCGCGTGGGCGGCCTGCCGTTTTATTTCGACAACGCGCTCAAAACTCTGCTCTCGTTCAACGTCCGGGGCGACCTCATGACCCGCCACAACATTCCGGGCCGCCCGGCGCTCGACGGGGTGGCGTCGGTTTGGATGTGGGCCGGGATCGCGGCCATGCTTCGCAGTCGCGCCTACTGGCGAAGCCACCTGGCGGTCGTCGTGGGGCTGGCTGTCAATATGATCCCGATGATCTTCAGCGACGGCGCGCCCGGCTTTGGCCGGACGTTGGGCCTGACACCCATGCTGATGATGTTGCCGGCGCTGGGGGTGGCCGCCGCCGTGGAATGGGCGATTGCTATCGCTTCGCGTCGCAATCGAAGCCGCCGCTGGCTGTGGGTGGCCATTGCGGCCTCCATCGGCCTCTCCGCCGGATTGAACCTCTATGATTACTTCTGGCGCTACCCGCGCCAACCGGGACTCTTCGAAGCTTTTGAAGTTGGCTTTCGCGCCCTCACTCAGGACGCGGCCCGCGCCGAGACGGGCTACTTGATTTTGGACGAAGCCGCCCTCGCGCACCCGACGCTCCGGCTCACCCGCGAACTGTCGTCGAATGATTTGCGAATCATCAACGGTCAGACCTGTTTTGCTTACCCGGTTCGCGCGACTCATGAGACGACCTTCGCTACTCTGCCGCAGTGGATACCGTCGGTGCTGGCCCAGTATCCGGCCGCGACCCAGATCGATATTCTTCATGAGCCGGAAGTTTATCAATATGCCGCCGTGCTCAAAATTCCGGCAGGGCAAGTGAGCGCCGCTGGCGCAGGCAAAGCCCTGGCCAAGTTTGGCGATCTGTTTGAATTGCTGGCGGTGGAGGCGCCCGATTCAACTGTCGCGCCGGGGTCTGTTGTGCCGCTCACGCTTCGCTGGCGGGCGGTTGCGCCTTCCGCTATTCCGTACACCAGTTTCGTGCATTTGGTTGGGGACGGCAGGCCGGCCATCACCGGCGTTGACGGCCAGCCCTGCGCCGGCTGGTATCCCACCAACCAATGGCACCCGGGCGAGGTCATTGAATATCAGTTGATGCTGTCGCTCCCGCCCGATCTTAAGCCTGGTGTTTATGATCTGGCCGTGGGGATGTATGATTGGACGACGGGCCAGCGCCTGCCTGTTTTCCAAGCCGCTCAACGCGAACCAGACAGGGCAATTGCAGGAACGATTGTTATCAAGTAAAGTGTCTCTATGATTTCACCTGTTCACGTCATCGGCCACCTCAATCCTGACACCGACGCCATCGCTTCGGCTATGGGCTACGCCTGGCTCCTGCGTGAGCGCGACGGTCTCAACGCCATTCCAGCCCGGGCCGGGGCGGTGAACCCGCAAACGGCGTGGGTGCTCAAGACCGTTGGCCTCGAGCCGCCGCATTATCTCGCCGACGCCTCGCCGCGCTTCGAACGCATCGCCCGCACCCTGCCGCCGATTCTGCCCGACCGCCCTCTGCGCGAGGCGTGGGCAGTGGCCTCCACCACCAACTCGAGCGCGCCAATCGTGGACGCTGGCGGCCAGCCGTTGGGCCTCGTCACCGGCAACAGCGTCTTCAAATTCTTCTCCCGTCAAATGGAAGAACGAATCGATCTGGAAAATGTCTCGGTGGCTCGCGTGCTGTCGGTGCCGTGCGGCGAGGCGATGGACGCCGACGTGCCGCGCTTTCCAACTTCCATGCGGGTGCGCGACGGGCGCGGGCGGGTGGTGCGCGAAGAGCGCGACGACTTTTTTGTCGTTCGCGACGACGGCGCTTACTTTGGCATTTGCCGCTCGCCCGATGTGTTGAACCCGCCGCGGATGCAAATCATTCTCGTGGATCACAACGAAGCGGCGCAGGCGATTAGCGCCCTGGAGGAAGCCGAGCTGATCGAAGTGCTCGACCATCACCGGCTGGGGAATCCGCCGACGAAAACCCCGATCCCGTTCATTGTTGACCCGGTGGGAAGCACCTCGACTCTGGTGAGCGAACGCATTGCGGCCGCGGGGCTGACGCCGCCGGTGGCCATGGCCGGTTTGTTGTTGGCCGGGCTGATGTCTGATACGTTGATCCTGAAATCGCCGACGACGACCGGGCGCGACAAAGCGGCGGCTGAACGGTTGGCTGGCTGGGCGTTGAACAGAGACGGTCTCCCCTTTGAAAATTATCAGACCTTTGGGGCGGCAGTGTTAGGGGCGGGAGCCGGTCTGGCCGTTCAGGACATTGCCTCAATCGTCAACTCGGATCTGAAAATCTACGAGGGCGGCGGAATCAAATTTGGCGTGGCCCAGGCGGAAGTTGCCAGCCTGCTGGAGTTGGGCCAGCGGCTCGACGAAATTTCGGCGGGACTGGACGCGCTATGCAAAGCCAAGGGTCTGGCGCTGGCGGCGCTGATGGTGACGGACGTGGTGCGTGGCGCGAGCCGCCTGGTGCTGGCCGGGCAGGCCGAGCGCCTGAATGAATTGCCCTATACCCGCCTGGCCGACGGCACCCTCGACGCGCCTGACCTGGTGAGCCGTAAGAAGCAACTGCTTCCAGCGATTTTGGGATTGTTGGAGTAGTCGCCGAGGATTTATAATCACACCATGAGTTCTTTCTTCACGTTACTTGCTGATCTTGAAAAGCGCGGCGACTCTGCCGTCCTGTGCACCATCATCCGCGAGCGGGGCAGTGTGCCACGCCACGTTGGCAGCAAGATGATCGTGTTCGCCGATGGGCGCGTCGAAAGCACGATTGGCGGCGGCGAGATGGAGAGCCGGGTGATCAAAGAAGCGCTGGCGGCTTTGCAAGAGGGGGCGGCCCGGATTGTGTCATATCAACTGGCCGACCCCAAAGCCGGGGACCCCGGCGTGTGCGGGGGAGAGGTGGAGATTTTCGTGGAGCCGATCAAACCACTGCCGACTTTGCTGGTGATTGGCGGCGGGCACGTGGGCAGGGCCCTGGTGCATTTGGGCAAGTGGCTGGGTTTCCAGGTGGCCCTCAGCGATGACCGCCCCGAATTCTGCACACCGGAGTCGGCGCCAGGCGCAGACTCGTATTTGCCGGTGGCGATAGCTGACCTGCCCAAGCATTTCAAGTTCCATAACGAAACTTATGTGGTGATGCCTACCCGGGGCGTGCCATTTGACGTGGAAGGCTTGCCGCATTTGCTCGACCTGCCGCATGCTTACCTGGGCGTGATTGGGTCGCGGCGGCGCTGGCTGGAGTCCACCAAGCGGATGCAGGAGAACGGTGTGGCCGCCGACAAGCTGGCCCACGTTCACGCGCCGATGGGCCTGGAACTGAACGCCGAAACGCCGGAAGAGATCGCCTTGAGTATCCTGGCCGAGATTGTCATGCTCAAACGCGGCGGGACAGGCGAACCGATGAAGCTGGCGGATGAGACAAAGGAAGTGGCAAAATGAGCGAGCGAGCCGAATCACTAGCGGAACTTTGTCGTCAATTTGAAATTAATATCTTGTATGCCTTTGGCAGTCGGGCTCGTGAAGTGGCCGAGTGGCTGACAGGCAAGCATCCTGTTCTCCCCTCAGGCCCGGCTGATGTGGATGTCGGAGTCAAGGCGGCCAGGCAACTTTCTGTTCGAGACAAGGCGTGAGCGAATGGCCCTCATCTTAGGCGAACACCCATGATGCCCGGCTCCATTTCAAAACGCATCGTGAGTGATCGGCTAGCTTGGATCGAGCGGATGACAAGTGAAATTCGAGCATTGCCGCTCACCGATCAGGATTCCTTCCTGGCCGATTATCGAAATGTTGGGACAGCAGAGTCTTGCCTGCGCCGTGCTCTTGAGGCGCTATTTGACTTAGGGAGTCACATTCTCGCCAAAGGGTTTGGCTCCGGCGTGAGCGAGTATAAAGAAATCGTTATGAAATCTGTGCGTCACAGCTCGCAGACGTGGAGCGCATTGCCGAGGCTTGCCGAGATTGGCTCAAGGGGCCATCCTGATGATTTGGATGAAACACTCTAATAAAGGGAACCATGTGGCAAACTTATCATAGCGTAACTTCAATTGAAGAAGCATTGGAAATTCTGGCCGAACAGCACGAACGGGCCCGGGTGGTAGCGGGTGGCACGGACCTCATCCTGGAGCTTGAGCGCAAAGTCCGGCTCGGCGTGGAAACATTGATCGATATTACCCGCGTGCCAGGATTGGACGGCATCACCCTCGATGAAAATGGGATGATTCATCTTGGCCCGTTGGTGACGCACAATGCTTGCGCCGGTTCAAAGCTGATCGTAGAGCGGGCTCTGCCGCTGGCGCAGGCCTGCTGGGAGGTGGGCGCGCCGCAAATTCGCAACCGGGCCACTATCGCCGGCAACCTGATCACGGCTTCACCCGCCAACGACACGATCCCGCCGCTGATGGCGCTGGGCGCGTCGTTAACTCTGCGCTCACAGCGCGGCCAGCGCACGGTGCCCCTGGCCGAGTTCTATACCGGCGTGCGCAAAACCGTGCTCCAGGCCGATGAGGTGGTGATGGACATTGCGTTTCCGGCGATGAGCGCCAATGAGAAGGGCCTGTTTGTCAAGCTGGGCCTCCGCCGGGCGCAGGCGATCTCGGTCGTGGATATTGCCGTCATCGTCGGTTTCGATGGGGATCGCGTGTCTCAGGCCAAAATCACCCTCGGCTCGGTCGCCCCGACGATCGTTCGGGCGAGTGAGGCTGAGGCCTTTCTAACAGGCAAACAGTTGACAAACGAGGTGATAGCTGAGGCGGCATCACTGGCCAAGAAGGCGGCCAAACCGATTGACGACGTGCGCGGCCCGGCGACCTATCGCCTGGAGATGGTTCAGCAAACGGTCAGCCGCGCCCTGCGAAGCATCGTGGCGGGTGAAGAGCGCGGCTGGTTCCCCGAAGAGCCGGTGATGCTGTGGGGCAAGAATCGCGGCGCGCCCGAGACGCCGCTTGGCAAGCCGCTTTCTCATACCGAGACTGGCGGTGAGGCGATCGTGACCCGAGTGAATGGCAAAGCGTACACGATCGGCGGCGCGAACGATAAAACGCTGTTGCGCCTTTTGCGCGAAGATGTTGGGTTGATTGGCACGAAAGAAGGTTGCGCCGAGGGCGAATGCGGCGCTTGCACCGTGTTCCTTGATGGGGCAGCGGTGATGAGTTGCCTGGTTCCGGCCCCGCGCGCCCACGGCGCTGAGATCGTGACCGTCGAAGGCCTGGCGAGCAACGGCAAACTGCATCCGATCCAACAAGCCTTTGTAGAAGAGGGCGCGGTGCAGTGCGGCTACTGCACGCCGGGGTTGCTCATGGCTGGCGCGAAACTGCTGGAGGAGCGCCCGCGCCCCTCAAAGTGGGAAGCTCAACAGGCCATCACCGGCAATTTGTGCCGCTGCACCGGCTACTACAAAATCCTGGCGGCTTTCGACAAAGCCGGTCATTCAGAGAGGTAAAACATGCGCTACAGTTCTTCGGCATCGCGACGTGAAAGACCCAAAGAGCAGATGAATCCGATCTGGCGAGGCGTGGGCTGCCTGATGATCGTCTTGATTGGCGGCGGCTCCTTTTTTCTGTCGGTGTTTTTGATCGACCTGGCGATTAAACAAAACTGGCCCTATGCCTTTGCTCTGTCGCAAATTGGCAGTGAGCTGGTGCGGAGAGTTGGCGCTATTCCCGTCATTGGCAACTTGCCTATCGGTGGGCATAGGCTGGGCTGGTATGGCATGCCGGCAGTGCTGGCCTTGCTGGCCACTATTCTTGCCTATGGCATCGTCACAGTCCTCTGGGGCTTCGCCAGCCACCCTGGTGTTGACCCGTTGGATGTGCGCTCGCCGGCGCGCAAAAAGAAACGTAAAGTTCGCAAGTGCCGTTGAAAGAAAAGAGGAGCGCCATGTCTCTCGTTGGTCAACCCACACCTCGCCTTGATGCCGTCGGCAAAGTTACCGGCCAAACGTTGTACCCGGGCGATCTGGCCATGCCCGGCATGTTGCATATGAAGATTCTGTTTGCCGGGCGGCCTCATGCGCGCCTCAAACGCATTAATGTGGCCAAGGCCCAAGCCTATCCCGGCGTCGTCGCCGTGTTCACTGCCCGGGATGTGCCTAACAATGAATATGGCTTGATCATGCCCGATCAGCCGGTATTAGTTGGCCCGGACTCAAACAAGATCGGCGGGGACGTGGCCCGCTTCGTCGGCGACCAGATAGCGCTTGTGGTGGCCGACACTGAAAAAGCGGCCTCCCGCGCCCGCGATCTGATCGAGATCGAATGGGAAGACTTGCCCGCCGTCACCGACGCTCGTGAAGCGATGAGGATTGGGTCGCCTCTCCTCTTCCCGGAGACGGGCACCAATGTTTTTTGTCATTACCGGATTCGCAAAGGCGATGTGGAAGCCGCTTTTGCCCGGGCCGCTGTTGTCGTCGAAGGCACTTACCACACCCCGATGCAGGAGCACGCCTATCTTCAGCCGGAGGCCGGGTTGTCGTACATTGATGACGAGGGCCGGGTGACGGTCAAAGTGGCCGGGCAGTGGGCGCACGAAGATCAGGAGCAAATCGCACACGCGTTGAAACTGCCATTGGATCAAGTCCGGGTGATTTATCCAGCCATTGGCGGCGCGTTTGGCGGGCGCGAGGACATGTCGGTGCAAATTGTGCTGGCGCTGGCCGTTTTGAAACTCCGCCGCCCGGTGAAGATCGTCTGGAGCCGCGAGGAGTCCATCGTCGGCCATCACAAACGCCACCAGTATTACATTCACTGCCGGTGGGCCGCCGACGCGAATGGCAAACTGCTGGCCGCCGAGAACGAAGTGATCGAAGACGGCGGGGCCTATGCCTACACTTCCACCAAAGTGCTGGGCAACGCCACGCTCATGGTCACCGGCCCGTACGAGATTCCAAACGTCAAGGTGAACTCGTACGCCGTTTACACCAACAACATTCCGGGCGGCGCGTTCCGGGGTTTTGGCGGGCCGCAGGGCGCGTTTGCCGCCGAGAGCCAGATGAACAAGCTGGCTGAGGCGCTGGGACTCGACCCGGTTGAGATTCGCGCCCGGAACATTGTTCATGAAGGATCGATTTTGTCGGTGGGCACGCCTCTGCCGAAAGGGGTTTCGATGGGGCAGGTGATGGAAAAATGCGCGACCGAAGCGGGCTGGAAGAAAATTGACGGACAGTGGCAGAGGGCAAATCTCAAATCCCAAATTCCAAATTCCAAAATTAAACGGGGTTTGGGTTTTGCGATTAGCTTCAAGAACGTCGGTTTCTCGTTTGGCGCGCCCGAGCAATGCTGGGCGACAATTGCGCTGGAAGGCAAGGACGAGATCGAGCGGGTGACGCTGTATCACGCCGGGGCCGACTGCGGGCAGGGGGCGCACACTGTTTTTGCCCAGATGGCGGCCGAGGCGACGGGCGTCTCGCTCGACAAAGTCCAACTCGTCCTTTCCGACACGGCCACGTCGCAATCCTCGGGCAGCGCCTCGGCGTCGCGCCTGACCTTCATGGCTGGCAACTCGATCCGGGGCGCGGCCGAAGCGGCGCTCAAGAAGTGGGCCGATGAGGAGCGGCCGGCAATTGCCACTTATCAGTATCACCCGCCCAAAACCACGGCCTATGATCCAGAAACAGGCCAGTGTGACCCGAACTTCTCTTATGGTTACGTGGGTGAGGCTGTGGAAGTTGAAGTGGACACCGAGACCGGCCATATCCACGTGGTGAACGTGATCTGCGCTGACGACGTGGGCCACGCCGTCAACCCCAAACAGGTGGAAGGCCAGATCGAAGGCGCGATTGTTCAGGCCCACGGCTACGCCATGCTCGAAAACTTCATTCACCAGAATGGCTACGTGCAGACGCCTTTTTTGTCCAACTACTTGATCCCAACTGTGTTGGACGTGCCCGAGGCTGTGAAGTCGGTGATCATGGAATGCGCTGATCCCATCGGGCCGTGGGGGGCGCGCGGCATGGCCGAGATGCCCTATCTGCCTTACGCCCCGGCGCTGGTGGCGGCGGTGAAGGACGCCATTGGCATTGCGTTCCATCAATTCCCGCTCACGCCGGATCGGGTTCTGCTGGCGTTATTAAAGGAGAAGGGTCAACGGATTTAGCCGCTTGGCGTTGAACGGATGAAGAAATAATCCGTTGAATTCGTTCAATCTGTTGACCCACTTCAGATGATCGGCGCTGTTGTTCTTGCGGCGGGTCTGTCGACTCGTATGGGCCAGCCCAAGCACATCATGCCTTGGGGCGCGACGGTGATGGTGCGGCGGGTGGTGGACGTGCTGGCTGAGGGCGGCGTTGACAAGGTCGTCGTCGTCACCGGCCACGCCCGGGCCGAGGTGGAAGCCGCCGTGGCCGGATCGGCGGCGCGAACTGTTTTCAACCCCGACTTCACCAACGGCAGTATGCTCACCTCATTGCAAGTTGGGTTGAAAGCATTGGCGGCCCCGACGAGCGAGGGGGTGCTCGCGACGCTCGTGGCGCTGGGCGACCAACCGCAGATCGAGGCCACGGTGGTGAGGACGGTCATTCAACAGTGGCGGCTGAACCGGGCCGAGATTGTGGCGCCCAGCTTTGAAGGGCGGCGCGGGCATCCAATTCTATTTGCCCGATCCTTCTGGCCCATCATTCTGTCAGCCTCATTTGAGTTGTCGCCGCGCGAGTTATTGCAGGCCTACGCCCAACAGGCGGTTTATTTGCCAGTGCCCACCGACTCGGTGGTGCGGGATATTGATACGCCGGACGATTACCGCCGCGAAACCGCAACCTTGCCAACATCGCCGTTGCCGGACGGCCATAGTTGTGATACATTGAAGCCGATGGCCGAAGGCTCGAAGAAACGAATTCTGGTGGTGGATGATGATCCTGAGATCACCACAATGCTTGAGGTGTTGCTGGACTTGTACGGCTACGAGGTGCGAATTGCGCATGGCGCGGCGCAAGGCATGGCGGCCTTGACCACTGATCCGCCGGATGTAATGTTGCTGGACGTAATGATGCCGCATGTGTCGGGCCTGGAGTTATGTCGTTACGTGCGGCGTGAACCGCGCCTGGCGCACATGCCAGTGATTGTCTTTTCGGCCCGGGCCAATGATGAGTATGTCCGGCAGGCAATGGAGGTTGGGGCAACCCTGTTTGTCAAGAAGACGGCCAGCCGGGAAGAATTGTTGGGGGCAGTTGACCGGGTGTTGGGGCTGGCCCGCTAGTTCCCTCTTTCATGTATTCTCCTCTTCAAACAACGACTCTCGACGATTTGCAAATTGGTTACCGGGTTCAAGGGCGCGGCCCCGATGTTCTGCTTCTGCATGGCTGGGTAAGCTCGGGCCGGATGTGGCAGGTGATGATGGACGCGCTGGACTCGCGTTTTCGCTTCTGGGCCCTGGACTTGCCGGGTTTCGGCGATTCGCAGAAGCCGGGCCAGGGTTGGTATTCGATCCCGAATTACAACCGCTTTGTTGGCGGATTTATGAAGTTGCTGGGATTGCAACAGGTGGATGTGATCGGCCACTCGATGGGCGGGATGTTGGCACTCAATTTGGCGATTGAACACCCGGAGAAGATCGGGCGGTTGGTTGCCATCAATCCCGTTGTCACCGGGCGAACACACCTCGATTTGCGATTGTTGAGCAAGTCGCCGTTGGGCCGACCCATGATAAAACTGGGGCGGTGGGTGTGGCCGTTGGCCACGACCGACTGGCCCGATTGGATGCGGCTGGGGACGGATCGCGGACGGGCCAGTCACTCGCGCCGCATTCGCGAGGATTGGGGCAAGGCCACGCCCGACTCGGCGCTATCAAGCTTACGGGCCATTTCCCAATACGACCTGACTTCCCGGCTGAGGCAGGTGCGGGCCCCCACATTGGTGATTGTGGGGAACCGCGATCTGACTGCGCCTAATTCTGAAGGGCGGCTGGCCGTGCACTCAATTTCCAGCGCCAGACTGGCTGTTCTGCCCACCGGCCACTTGCCCACCGACGATTTGCCAGGCCAGACTCATGCCTTGGTGGATGAGTTTTTGGCAATTAGAGAGTTTGCCTAAGGAGCTTTAGGAGGAATGAATCTGGATAGTCTAGCATTTGCCCGTTCGCTGGTGGAAGCCATCGAAGATAAAAAGGGCGAGAACATTGTGTTGTTGGATATTTCAGCCCAGTCGATCTTTGCCGACTACTTTGTCATTGCCACCGGCCTGAGTGACCGCCAGCTCAAAGCCCTGGCCGACAGCGTCAGCGACGTGGCTGAGAGCAAGGTCAAGCGCAAAGTGATCCTGCGGCGGCTCGACGCGCAGGCCGAGAGCGGCTGGGTGCTGATTGATCTGGGACAGATAATCGTTCATATCTTCACCTCAGCCCAGCGCAAGCACTATAACCTTGAGGAGCTTTGGAAAGAGGGGAAGGTGTTGTTGCGAGTGCAGTAACGAGTGCAATAGCACGAGTGCAATGACGAGTGCAATAGCACGAGTGCAATGACGAGTGCAGTAACGAGTGCAATAGCACGAGTGCAATGACGAGTGCAATAGCACGAGTGCAGTAACGAGTGCAATAGCACGAGTGCAATAGCACGAGCGTAATCATAAAAACGAGAGAGCCGCCACCAGCCCTCTCGTTTTTGATCTAACGGGGATAGCCGCAGGAGCATTTGACGGACATCAATCGCAGCAGCCATCTCCAACCCGGCAAAAACAGGACGCGCTGATCTCCACATCGGCCCGGGCCACTGCCAGATCGAGGCGGGTCTGCGCCGACGCGGCCTCGGCGTGCTTGCTAAGCCGGTGCAAACACTCCACATACCCGTGCAGACTCCATACATTTTCCGGATGCTGGGATGGCCGACTCAAGGTATTGTCCAGCCCCAGATCGGCCCGATAGACCTGCGCCGCCTCTTCTACCCGGTCCTGTTCCAGGAGCAGCGCGCCCAATGCGTGCCGGGCCGGCTGCCTCCAGCCCCACGGCTCGTCATACGGCAGGCTGTCGTCCAGTTCCACCGACTTTCGCAAATGGGCAAAGGCGCTGTCGTGATTGCCCTTGCGATACTCGACCTCTCCATTCAACATTTCGGCGGCAATCGCCAAAATGTCTGTGCATTTATTGTTGAAGATGTAGCGGGTCTCCGGCACCCGGGCGAACGCGTCAAAGAAGCGTTGCTGCTCTGCTTCTGCGGCGGCAATCTGCGCGCTGGCCGCGTGGGCCACCCCTTTTGCATAATGGATCATCGACGTCGTAACGCTGTATAGTTCCGGATCATCTGGCAGAGGCTCGTCAAAAATCGCCTGCCACTTGCCAAACCGCACCAGCACGTGCATCTTCATCGGCACAAAGCCTTCCAACCAATCGGCCATGGGTGGCTTCGTCACCCGCAGAAGTTCTTCCGGGATGGAGGCGCTCAGTTCATTGGCCGCTTCCAGGGCCGGGCGGTACTGGCCGAGAAACATCGCCGAATAGAGCTTGAAGTGATAATCGTGGCTGCGGTAGAGGGTGTAGAAATTTAGTGGCCCCTGCCTCTCCAGATATTTTCGGTCGGCCAGGATCGCCTTGCTATTGGCCTCCAGTCCCGCGTAGTAATGACCGCACAGGACATCAATATGCGACGGCATGTGTCGCAAATGGCCCGCATCCGGCACGAGGTCACGGAGGGCATCGCCGGCTCGCAAAGCCCGTTCGGGGTGGGGCGACATTTCGATCGTATGAATGTACATGTGCAACAGGCCCGGATGCGGCTTATCCCCGCGCTCGTCCATCAGCCGCAGTGCCCGTTCCAGCACGGCCACCGCTTCAAGGGTATCCGCGCCCGCCGCCGGTTCACCACTTTTGAGGTCCCACAATTTCCAGGGCGTGCGGTTGATCATCGCCTCGGCAAAGAGTGAGCAGACATCAAGATCGTCGGGAAAGGCCGCGTAGACCTCCCGCATGGACGCCGAATAGGCATCATTCCAAGCGGACAACCCGGTGTTGCTCACCACCTCATCCGACTGGTAACGCTGAGCCAACGCTCGGATCAGGGCCTGCTCTATCGGTGTGGCCCGGTCTATACGCGTCAGGGCGGCCTCCGTCGCCCGACGCGAATCGGCCACTGCCTCCTTCAACTCTTCCTCGGCAAAGGCCTCCCATTGCTTGTTGTAGTTTGGGCCCGAGGCATAAGCGATGCCCCAATACGCCATCGCGCAACTCCTGTCGTGCTCGACTGCCTTGCGGAAGCAACGCACGGACTCTTCGTGGTTATAACCGTAACACCACAGCAAACCGCGGTCGAACCAGGCCTGAGCCTCCGACGAGTTCGTCGTCACCGGACGGCTATAAGTGCCCAAATCGTAATAGTCGCTCATTTTAAGAATTTCCTGCTTGTCCTTCTAGAGACTGTGCATTGTTGTCTCTAAGATTTATTCGTCGTGATAACCGCTTGAATAATCTCCAACCCATCCAACCGCCACTCGCGATGTAAATAACCGTAGGTATTCCACGCCAACTGAGATAAATTGCCCCGAACCAACCGTAACCAATTGCTTGGGGATTATTTACTTTGTTTGCGACCTGAGACCAAATGCCATACTCTATAATTCCCACTAGACTAAGACAAATGGCAAGTCCAATCGTGACTGCTATAAAAGTTGAGAGCCATCTTTTCCCAATCCACAGCGCCAGCCCGATAAGCATTGCAGTCACTGCTCCTATAACAAAACTTGGGGCAATACCAATTATGCATCCCACAAAGATGACTATTATTGTTATCCATCCAATCCGGCTCAAGATATCTGGTGACTGGGCGGAACCTATAACCACCACTGCTAATCTTATAAATAAGTTGTAGAGTATATAAAGGGTACTGAAAACCACTCCGGTCTTCATCCCGATGAGTGCGCTATCCCTTAACCATGCCCAAAGATTATATTCGTTTGCTTTTATGTGAATCATCGTCTCGTTATACTTTCTTGGTAAGAACAGCGGCCCAACGGTCGGCATAACCCGCGCGCGGAGCGATAGCGAAGCACGTCGGGTTCATGCCGGTGTTAGCCCGCTTACTCGGATTGGGAAGACACGCACTTCATACTTATTGAAACGCACGGTAACGCCGCAGCACGCCGACACATCTCGACACGCCCCGCGAAATAGCAACAACTTTCAGTTGTTTTGCTCTTTGGGCCACCTAACGCGAAAGCACGGGTTGAATGATTTTTTCCCACATAGCGTCCCAGGTATCACATTTTAGCCAATATGCTCCTGTAGTTTCCCAACACGTGAAAGGTCCTTGTGCAACCCACGAAAATTTCAAATCCTCTGCAACTTTGAGTCTAAAGGCTGCCTCGTCAATTGATTCCAGGTAGGGTTCACCAATGGACTCGCCAGTGTGAAAATAACTGACTTCGGAGAAGATTATTGCCTTTCCCGCCTCGTGAAAATTGACCCATTGACGGTTAACGGGATAACACCCGTAACCGAATAAATCGCCTATACAGGCTTACCTGAGGGCGGATGCAATTCA
>CAYSIV010000058.1:0-23677 GCA_964431175.1 uncultured Anaerolineales bacterium | reverse complement strand
CGTAGACACATCGAGCGGCAGGGCATTGACAAGGTGGAAGCGTTCCTCGATACCTGCCTCTCGCTCGAAAACTTGATTGATATTCACGCCGCCGGGATTCGGCGGCGGCCGCAACCGGCTTCAGAGACGGCTGAACCGGACGCGTCAGCGGTGCAGAAGCTCCCGGCGAAAGAGTACATGGATCAATTCATTAATCCGCCGGAATTTTTGGCCGCGCAACAGCGCAAGCTGGATGCCGCTGACCAGGCGCGCCAGCGCTTTCCCGAATCGCCGGAGCGCGACGGTCTACTCTTCCTGTTGGAAAACGCGCCGCTGGCCCACTGGCAACACGACATTCTTGACATCATTCGCGAAGAGGCGTATTACTTTGGCCCGCAACGGCAGACGAAGATTATGAATGAGGGGTGGGCCGTGTTCACCCACACCCACATCATGACCGAGAAGGCCATGACTCCGGATGAACTCATTGATTACGCCGAGCATCACTCCGGCGTGGTGGCCACCCAGGGCGGCCGCCTCAACCCTTACAAACTTGGCTTTGAATTGTTCCGCGATCTCGAAGACCGCTGGAACCGGGGCGCGTTCGGCGCCGAGTATGAAGCTTGCACCCATTACAAAACGCGCAAGGAGTGGGACCGGAAGGTGGGGCTGGGCCGGCAAAAGGTGTTTGAGGTGCGGCGCATTTACAACGACATCGGCTTCATCGACGAGTTTCTCACCGAGGACTTTGCTCGCGAGCAAAAGCTGTTCACATTTGCTTACAATGATGAGAGTGCAAACTACGAGATTGCCAGCCGCAAGTTTCAGGACATCAAGCGCGGATTGCTCTTTCAACTAACCAACTTCGGCCAGCCGTTGATTGAGGTGGTGGATGCCAACTACGGCAATCGCGGCGAGCTTTATTTGATGCACCGTCACGTTGGAATTGATCTTGATATTCCTTTTGCTCAGGAAACCCTGCGTAATTTATACACTGTTTGGGCGAGGCCGGTTTATATTGAGACGGTGGTTGAGGACGAGGGGCGGATTCTTTTCAGCCACGGCGCAGAGGGCGGGACAAGGAAGAAATTGGAGTGACGGCTCCCCCTTTCTCTCGGCAGATCAAGCCGGATTGGAACTCAGCTTCCAGTCCGGCTTTTGAGTCTTGAGCGAAACATTGTTTGCCGACCAAAACCCTCCGAAAAAGCTTTTCGTGTTTAGTCGCTGTCACGCCTCTGTGCTACAATTTCACTCGCTTCCAATTTTTCCCAACCTCACGGAGACCCGTTATGGCGACACTCATCAATACCTTGTGGGAGGGCGTGCGCTACCGCGGCGGCATCGGCCACTGGGCCTATCAATTCCACCGCCTGGCCGGCATCGCTACCTTGCTCTTCCTCACCATCCACATCCTGGACACAGCCACCGTTTATTTCTTCCCCTCTCTCTACCAGGACGCAGTTGAACTGTACCGGAGCACCCCGTTCATGCTCGGCGAGATTGCTCTCGTCGCCGGAGTGCTATATCACGGCCTCAACGGTTTGAAGATCATCGTCTTCGACTTCTGGCCGCAGTTGTGGACGCACGACCGGGAAGTGAAGGCGACCTGGGCGGTGATGGCCGCCACCTTCATTCTATGGTTGCCCGCTGCCTTTTTGATGGGCAACAGTCTTGTCCAGTGCAACTTTCTCAATGCCTGTGGAGGCTAAATCGTGACTGCGACAACTCCTTCTCCAACTCGCACGACAGTGCGCAAAGCGGCTGTGCCTCGCACGTTCGACACCTGGGCCTGGTTGCTCATGCGCTGGAGCGGCCTGGCCCTCCTGCCGCTGGTGTGGGGGCACGTCCTTCTACAGGATGTCATCGTCGGCGTGCATCGCATTGACCTTAATTACGCGGCCTGGCGCTGGAGCTTCATCGGCTGGCAAATTTACGACATTGCCCTGCTGGGCTTCGCCTTCGCCCACGGCATGAACGGCCTGCGCTACATCGTGAATGATTACGTTCATAACGAAACCCTAAGAAAGACACTGAACCGGGTCATCTTCTTTGCCTGGCTGGCTATCTCCGCCATTGGCGGCATCGCCATTTTCGGCAGTCACGCCGCAAACGCCGGCCTCACCTTTAATCGCGGCGACGAAGTCGCCAGCCTGGGCATCACCCTCGCTAACAGTGGCACGACCTCGCTGGCGATTGTGGGCGCCGTCATCGTGGTTGTCGCCCTTGCGTTTCTGACGTTGCGGAGGGGGAAGAAATGACTCAATATCATCAATTTGACGCCGTCATTGTCGGCGCTGGCGGTGCAGGATTGATGGCCGCCCTGCACGCCAGCAAAACTGCCAACGTGGCTGTCGTCTCCAAGTTATACCCTACGCGTTCTCACACCGGCACGGCCCAGGGCGGGATTGCCGCCGCCCTCGGCAACATGGAGCCGGACTCGTGGGAGTGGCACATGTACGACACCGTCAAAGGCGGCGACTATCTGGTTGATCAGGATGCCGCCGAGATTCTGGCCCGTGACGCCATTGACTCCATCATCGAACTGGAACATATGGGTTTACCCTTCGACCGCACGCCCGAAGGCAAGATCGAACAGCGCCGGTTTGGCGGCCACACCGCCAACTTTGGCGAGAAGGCCGTGATGCGCGCCTGCAAGGCCGCCGACCGCACCGGCCACATGATCCTGCAAACGCTGTTCCAGCAATGCATCAAAAACAAAGTCAACTTCTTCAACGAGTTCTTCGTCACCGACGTCATTATCGAAGACAATATTTGCCGGGGCGTGGTGGCAATTGAAATGGCGACCAGTGAAGTCCACGTCTTCCACGCCAAAGCGGTGCTGATCGCCGCCGGCGGCTTCGGCAAGATGTTCCAGGTCACCTCCAACGCCCACACCCTCACCGGCGACCCCGTGGCCGCCCTCTATCGTCGCGGCATCCCGCTGGAGGATATGGAGTTCTTCCAGTTCCACCCGACCGGCATCTACAAGATGGGCATTTTGCTTTCCGAAGCGGCGCGCGGCGAGGGCGCAGTGTTTCTCAACGACAAGGGCGAGCGTTTTATGGAACGCTATATGCCCACTCTGAAAGACCTGGCCCCGCGCGATATTTGCAGTCGTTATATTTACGTCGAGATACGCGAGGGACGCGGCATCGGCGGCAAAGATTACGTGTATATGGACTTCCGCCCCGAAACCATCAACCGCCTCAAGAGCGGGCCGGGCGGCAAGGAAGTGACCCGCGAGCACATGGAAAAGGCCCTGCCCGACATCCTCGAATTCGCGCGCGTCTATCTGGGCATTGACCCGATGAAAGACCCGGTTCCCATTCAGCCGACGGCTCACTACGCAATGGGCGGCATCCCCACCGATTCGGACGGGCGGGTGCTGACCGACAATTCCAAGCTCGTCGCCGGCCTGTACGCCGCTGGCGAGTGCGCCTGCGTGTCGGTGCACGGCGCGAATCGGCTCGGCACTAATTCACTGGTGGATTTGGTGGTGTTCGGGCGGCGCGGCGGCAAGCACATGGCCGACTTCTGCAAGCAAGCCACGTTCGCGCCCCTGCCGGCCAATGCTCAAAGAGACACTGTCGCCGAACTGGATCGGATTCAAAACAGCCGTGGCACCGAGCGCCCGGCAGTCCTCCGCAACACGTTGCAAAAAACGATGACCGGCGATGTCGGCGTCTTCCGCAATGGCGCGGACATGGAGCGGGCATTAGACATCATCCGCGAATTGAAAGAGCGCTACCAGAATGTGAAGATTGACGACACCGGCAAAATTTTCAACACCGATGTATTGGAGACGTTTGAATTAGGTTGCTTGCTCGACCTGGCTGAAGTCACAGCGGCGGCGGCTCTGCGCCGCACCGAAACTCGCGGCGGCCACGCCCGTGAAGACTTCGACAAGCGAGATGATGTCAACTGGCTCAACCACAGCATGGCTTACCGCACGATGAACGGTGTCGCCGTCGGCGTGACGGCAGGCGACATCCGATTCGACAAGAAGCCGGTCGTCATCACCAAATTCCAGCCGAAGGAACGCAAGTATTAGACAACGGATTCAACGAATGAAGCGGATTCCTGTTTTCATCATCCGATAAATTCGTTTCATCCGTTGTCAAAGAAAACCGCCATGAAAGTTCATCTCAAAATCAAACGCTTCAACCCCGAGAAAGACGCCAAATCCTATTGGGCCGAATACGACCTGGAGGCGGAGCCAACCGACCGGGTGCTGGATGCCTTGCACCAGGTGAAATGGTATCACGACGGCACGTTCAATTTGCGGCGTTCGTGCGCCCACGGTGTGTGCGGCTCGGACGCGGTGCGCATCAACGGCCAGAACCGGCTGGCATGTAAAGTGCTGATGCAGGACGTTGTCAAAAACGACGGCGACACCGTCACCGTCGAGCCAATCCTGGGCATGAAAGTGATCAAAGATTTGATTGTGGATATGGAGCCGTTCTTCGCTCACTACAAATCGGTGATGCCGTACTTTATTAACGACACGCCTCTGCCCGAGGATGGCCGCGAACGCCTGCAAAGTTCTGCCGACCGCGAGCGATTCGACCAGGGCACCAAGTGCATTCTGTGCGCCTGTTGCACTACCTCCTGCCCGTCCTTCTGGGCCAACGGCGATTATGTAGGCCCGGCGGCGGTGGTGCAGGCCCACCGCTTTATCTTCGACAGCCGCGACACGGCGGCGGCCCAACGGTTGGAAGTGCTCAACCAGCAGTTCGGCGTGTGGAAGTGCCGCACGGCTTTCAACTGCACCAACGCCTGCCCGCGCGACATCCCGGTGACGCAATTGATCGGCGAAGTGAAGAAGGCGCTGGTGACGGGCGAGATCAAGTAGCCTTATGGCGTGACAGATTTAGCCACGAATTTCACGAACAGATTGTTTTGTTCGTGTTGCCTGAGAGGGTTGTAAAAACCGGCCAGGGTGAGTGACTTGCTTGCCCTGGCCGGATTGTCAATGAAGTCGTTGTATAATTTTGTCGGCGCGCTGTTTGCGCCGCTACGCCCCAGTAGTTCAACGGATAGAACAGGGCACTCCTAAGGCTCTGATGTGGGTTCAATTCCTGCCTGGGGCACAAAAAACTGAAGCGCCTCAAAGGTGCTTCAGTTGTCAAAGGAAATCGCTATGACAGTCGCTACTCGCGCCTCACTCAAACGCACCCCAAAACGCCGCCGGGCAAAGACCACGACGCACGGCACGCATATCATTTCCACGCCTGGTATTTGCGGTGGCAGGCCGCGCATTGCCAAGCATCGCATCACTGTGGAAAATTTGGTGATCTGGCATGAGCGAATGGGGCAAAACGCCGATGAGATTGCCGCCGATTATGACCTGACCTTGGCTGAAGTCTATGCGGCGATTGCCTACTACTACGACCATCGGATTGAAGTGGACAAATCTATTCGAGCTGGCGAAGCTTATGCCAATGCCATGCGCGTTTCCATTCCCTCTAAAGTTCAGGCAAAGCTGAGTGGCCGACAGAATTAAGTTCTACATGGATGAGAATGTGAATCCTGCCGTAGCACGCGGGTTGCGCCAGCGCGGAGTGGACGCACTGACGGCGCAAGACGCCGAGATGCTTGACGCGGAAGATGAACAGCACCTCGCATTCGCTACTTCTCAGGAGCGAGTGACTGTCAGCCAGGACGCGGATTTTCTACGGCTGCATGATGCAGACATTTCTCACAGCGGCATTGCTTACGCGCCTCAGCACACGCCCGTTGGTGTAATGGTGCGTGGACTCATGCTGATTTATGATGTTCTAAATCCGGATGATATGCGCAATCACGTTGAATTCTTGTGACTCTTTTCCCAAGAATCGGCGCTGTAATTGCACTATGACTCCAAGAACATTGTCAGCCTCGTACATTTGTTGTATTCTATAACTGGACAGGCCTCTGGGTGCCCCCCCTCACTCAGGGGCTTGTCTATTTTTAGATTCTGAATCTCGTTGCCATGCCGACCGCATTTCAAATTCCCGATAGCACCGCTGCTGGCCAGCATCACCAGCATCAGTATGTTCTCATTCTCTTATTCATTGCTTCCTCCTTGTGCCAATTCCTTGCCGCACTGAAAACTCTTGGGCGGTCTCTGGCGGGAGGGGCAGTCAGCCCCTCCCGCCAGAGACACAGAGTATTACGCTTGATGCACTTATGGTCTTGGCACTTCGATTGCGCCCAGGATACCCGTAGGAATGCGGACACCGCCGGACGCGAACCATTCGTAAGCGCCCAGATCGATCTTTCTATCCTTCCGATTGCGAAGCCGTAACTCCAGATCAGTGGTTGGGCCGCCCTGTGTGGGAGCCTTGTTGATCACCGGAGAACCCGCTTGGAGGTGCCAGTCAAGGCTAAAGGGATCCACGAACAGAGGATCAATGCCGAGATTCTTGAGCCCGGCCAGATAGCCGCCGCGGATGTCGTTGTAGCGCACGTAGCTGAAGCTCTCCGAATTGTTCGCGCTTTGCCATTCGGGCTGTAGCGCCGGATTATCCACGTGCAGTTCGCTCGGCGTCCACTGGTAATTGACGCCCCACGTGTAAGGCAGGTCCTCTCCCATCATGTTCGTGGGTTGGTCGTACTGCAGCCGCCAGTTGCCCCAGAAGATGTTGTTGAAGATCTTCGGGTCGCTGAAGCCGGGAGCCTTGAGCGGTCCGCCCGCCCCGTTGTACTCGTGGCCGTTGCGCTCGCTGTCCAGGCCGCCGCCGGCCGGATCATTGCTCCCGGCGACGACGTTGCCGACGATGGTGTTGTTGTAGACAGAGGCGTAGAAGGTATCGTCGAAGGCCAGCGCCCCGCCGCGGGCATGGTTCTCGCCCCGGTCGTCGGCGATGTTCTCCGCGAACAGGTTGTTGTACACCTTCACCGTGGAGATGTCATCGCCCACGTCCTCGAAGCTGACGGCCCCGCCGTCGTCCGAGCCATAGTTGCGCAGGAAGATGTTGCTGTACAGTTCAACCGGCCCGGTGTCCTCGAAGAACGCGCCGCCGCCGTGATCGTCGGCCTTGTTCTCCAGAATCACGTTGCCGTAGACCAGCAGTTTATCCTTGACCTCGTACAGGGCGATGCCGCCGCCGTAGTCGGGCGAGTAGTTGTGGAAGATCAGGTTATTGAAGATCTGGTACTTGCCCGGCGGAGACGTCAGGGCGTGGTCGTCGAGGATGTGCTCAGGCTCGCCGTGCTCCGGCCCGTAGCCCGGCTCGTCGTTCACGCTGATGCCGCCGCCGTAGCCGCCGGTGTTGCCGTTCTCGGCGATGATGTTCGACCAGATCTTCACGTTGTGGTTGGACTTGTGCAGCCAGATACCGCCGCCGTAGTAGCCGCCGTTGCGGGCGATGACGTTGTTGTTGATGTCTATGTTGTTGTTGCCATAGTCACCAAAGATGCCCGCCCCGATCTCGTCGTCCACGCTGCCGCCGGTGATGGTGAAGCCGCTGATCAGGATGTTGCTCACACCGCCAGTCTGACCGCCCGCGCCGATGAAGATGACGGGGCCTTTGCGGACTGCGCCCGGTGAAGTGTCAATGCCGTCAATGGTTGTTTCCCGCGGCCCGGCGCCGATGAGGCGGACATTGGAGACCGGGATTTTCAGCCTTTCGTGGTACGTCCCCGCCGCGACGAACACGTAGCGCGGCGTGGCCGAGGGCAGATGATTCAGCGCCTCAGTGATCGTGTTCCACGGATGCGCCTGACTGCCGTCCTCCGCGCCGGTGTTGGCCGCGTCCACGTACACCAACCGCTTGGCTAGAGACTTGGCCCACTTCGCGGTGTAAGCCACACTGGCATACATCGCATTCGAGACGCCTGTGGACGTAGCCACGATGAGCGGGCCGTTCACCAGATCCGCTGGGGTTGCGACGTGAATGGCCGTGTCCGACCATGACTTCACGGGAAGGGGCTGGCCGCTCAACGTGACGGTGGAGTTGCCTTGCGTCGCTCCGAAGTTCTGGCCCTGGATCAGGAAGCTACCCACCGGCAGCACTGCGTTAATGACGGGAGCGTTGTTGGGGAGTATCTGGCCGGGCACTTGGGCCATGCCCAGCCCTGCGAAGCACACTGGGAGGAGCGACCAGTCGGCCTCGAACTTGTTCCCGCCCTGGTGAAATTCATACGACATGTACAGCGGGTCGTAGCAGGGGTTGTAGCCCGACAGGCTCGGATCGTTGCCGTAGAAGCGGTGAACGCCCGGCGCCGTGCGGATTTCCACTTCCGGCTTCTGCCCCAGCGGTCCACCAGGGCATACCGTCGAATCGTCGTAGCAACGCGGATCACCCATGTGGCCGGAGCCCATGAAGTAGCCCAGATGGTCGTACACGCCGACCGGAATGCCGGGAACCCCGGCCTTTTCTTCAAAAAGAATGCTCAGGGGTTCTTCGTCGAGGTTGATATCGTCAAAGACGCCGCCCTCCACCTCCCCCGCCAGAGGCGCCAGGGTATTGATCCCGAGATTGACGTCGCTACGAGCGCCGTCGGCGACCGCAACAGCCTGCACATCTGAACCGGCAGGCGATGCGGAGAAACCGAACGGCGGGATCACCTTTACCACGTAGTTACCCAGGGTCAGCCCCCGGAACTCGTAGTAGCCGGGCACCGCGCCCTTTATCACCCGGCCGAACTCGTCCAGATTGCACTTCACAAAGCCGTAAAATGGATCGAGCGCGGGATTACATGTGTAAGGCTTGATCCATCCCTGCGCCAGCGCATCCGCCTCACTGAACTGCCCGGTTGTGGTGGTGGTCATTGGGACTGGTGTTTCACCGCTGGCAATCGCATCGTTGTAAGTAACTGCATCATAGAGCTCGACGGTGGCGCCGTGGATCGTCCCTTCTTCATCAGGCTGATAAACGCCGTCGCCGACCCAGGTGCCCTGCTCCAGATGGTCGTAAAACACCCTGCCCGCGATGTCGCCCGTGCCCGCCGGGATGGCTTCGAGCGTGAGGTTTGCCCGGTAGTTCATGGTGAACCACAGAATATCCCGGGTCATCAGGTTGAAGGCTTTGTCGGGGAGGGTGTCGCCGACGTTCTCGATCTGGCCGTGATAGCTCGGCGGCATCGTGACATCCAGATGCCCCGTGATCTCGACCTCTTCGAGCGTGTCGAAGTTGTACCAGCCATAGGCATCCGTGGTCGTCTGTTTCCAGAGGCTGCCGTCCTCCAGCCGCATGTTCACTGTCGCGCCGGCGATGGGATTGCCATCCGTGTCCTTCACATACCCGTTGGCGCGGCCGAAGAAGCGCGGCACGAAGATGTCCAGGCCGGTCATTGCTGTGCCCGGGGCCACCGACACCTGTTGCTGGACATAGACGTAGTTGAGGGGAACATCCACCGCGTGGATCTTGTAGCGGCCCGGCGGGACGTTGTCGAAGGTGAAGTTGCCAGACGCGTCCGCCTCGGCGGTTGCCACCGGGTGAACCGGCGTGTTCTCGCCGTCGGTGAAGAGGATGGCCAGGCCGTTGGGCACGTAGTCATTCGCCGTGACACCGTCGGGCAAACAGAGTAGCGGCGCCCCGGAGGAGGAACACGGAATCAAGGGCTCGTCGGCGAACCAGTTGCCATCGGCGTCCTTGAGCACACCGCTGATGTTGCCCGCATCGGTGACGACAGGATCCGGGTTGGTGGAGTCGCCGATCTGCCCCAACTTCGGCACATACCCGAACCAGTCGAGATAGGCGCCGGCCTCGGTGCCGGGGTCGCCCGGGTAGAGCACGGTTTCCCAGCATTGGCTGCCCTCTTCGGTCGTCGTGAGGTACCAGTCGAGCGTGGGCGGATCGGCGCACACCTTCACTTCGCCCGGCGGGAGATTGGTAAAGTAGTACAGGCCAGCCGGGTCCGGGCCGGCGCCCGGCGGCAGGGCGGGGTTCGTACCGGTGCCACTGGTACCGCTCACGCCGCTCGCCAGCTCGGTGCCCTGGTCGTCATATACATGAAAGGTCACGCCTGCAAGGCCGGGGTCATCCGGAAAGTCGTCCTCGCCGTTCACGTAGTTGTCAGTGAACGCGTAGACGAGGAGATTGGCCAGGGGCAGAGGCAGGGGCGGCAGGTACGCGTCTTGAAGGTTGTCGCCGCCCACTACCTCGAAAGCGCGGCTGGTGCTGTCATGGCCGGGAGCGACGAAACTGACCACGTACTCTCCCGGCGCGGGCACCGTCGCCGACCACGTATTGCCCGTCACCGTCGGGTAGCCGACGATGTCTCCTGCTTCGTTCTGGATCATGACGGTGGCGCCGGTGATCGGCGGGGTCAGGGCGTTGGGAGCATAGACGGGAGCATAGATAGGCAGCCCGGTGATGGGATCTGTCAGCGGCAGCCCGGTGAGGGGATCTGTCCCTGGCACTGACGCGCCCTCATAAATGCTGCCGCCGATGGTGGCTGTGCCGGTCAAGGCATAGGCCTTTCCGCTGGCCCACGCGCCCCAGGGGGCCACGCTGGAGACAAGGATGCCGATTGCGACAAAGTACCTGATGATTTTGAACGCTTTTCCCTTTTTTGTATTCATCGTGTCCTCCTGACCACCTGCATTTGTAGGTGGTCACTACAGCACCGATCAGTTTCGTCGGCGGTTATACTTCACACTTTTTGGCAAGTGTGAGGCTCCGACCTGTGTCAAGATCAAAGGACTGATCGCCAAGCGCTGAGAGGCCCATGAGTATCATAAGAGAGGATATAGGATTAATCCGGCATGAAAAAAAGAGCGATCTTTCGATCGCCCTTTTTGGGCCAAAGGATTAGTTATAATAGTTAGTTCTACAAAGCAGGACGTGAGGTCAGCCCCCTTTGCCTGCGGGCGGTTGCTTGGGCCGCACATACAGCGCGGCCTCCTGCCGACTGCTCACATGGAGCTTGGCCAGAATGTTGCGCATGTGGCTCTTCACCGTGTTGAGGCTGAGGTAGAGGGCGTCGGCGATTTCCTGATCGGTGGCGCCCTCGGCCACCAGGCTGAGCACTTCCTGCTCACGGCGGGTGAGGGCCGCGCTTTGCTCACCAGGCACGCGCTGGCTCAAGTGCCGGAACTCTTCCAGGATGCGGCTAGCCATCACGGGCGTAAGGGCCGCTTCACCCCGCACGGCCCCGCGCAACATGTCCAATATCTGCCGCGAATGAATGCTTTTCACGAGGTAACCCTGCGCTCCGCTCTTGATCGCCTCAAACAATTTTTCGTCTTCATCCCGCACAGTGAGCATCACCACGATCACGGCGGGAAGTTCTTGTACGATCTGCCGCGTAGCTTCCAGGCCGTCAAAGCCGGGCATCTCGATGTCCATCAAAATGAGGTCTGGCACCAGTTCTCGCGCCTTGACCAGGGCCTCCAGGCCGTCGCCCGCCTCTCCCACCACTTCGAAATCTGGCTGGGCGGCGAGAATTGTGGCCAAACCTTCGCGAAACAGTGCGTGATCATCCGCTAGCAAAACTCGAATCCGTTCCATGCTACCTGTCCTCGATCTTCACCAGTTGTTCTTCGTCTTTTGCTTGTGGCAGGGGCCAGGCCAGGGTGACGCGCGTGCCCTGTCCCGGAGCCGAAAGAACTGTCAGATGTCCCCCAAGGCGAGCGGCGCGGGCGCGCATGATGCTCAGGCCAAAATGACTGCCGCCATCCGGCAGGGGCATTTTAGGATCGAAGCCTCGCCCGTCGTCTTCCACACTCACAATCGTCTCTGTTTCGTGCTGTTCCAAATGAACGACGATGTGCTCTGCCTGAGCATGGCGCCGGGCATTCAGCAAGGTCTCACGAATGACCTTGAGCGCCTGCTCGGCCTGGGCGGGCGGTAAAAACAATGGTGGGGGCTGGAGCGCAAGAGTCAAGCCAAATGATGTCTCGCCGTTCACGGCAACCTCGTTCACCAATTCAGCTAACTGGTCTTGCAGAGAGCGGCGCTGGGGTGGACTTTCCTGCAAACTGGCAATCGCTTGACGCGCCTCGCGCGAGGCCTGAGCAATCGCCTCACGCACACCGCGCAACGCGCCTACCGTCTCTTCGCCGTGTCCCGCCTCCGAAAGGTCCGCCGCTTGCTCGGCTTTGAGGCTCAGGTAACTCAGAGTCTGGGCGATGCCGTCATGCATCTCGGCGGCGATGCGCTGGCGCTCTTCCAGCATCGCCACTCGCTCGGCCTGCTCGTAGAGGCGCGCATTCTCGAGGGCAATTGCCGCCGAGTTAGCTAGCTTGGTAAGCAGGCCTACCGATTCGTCGGAAAACGCTCCTGGTCTTTGGCTGCCCACACACAACTCACCCGTGACTCGCCCGCCAATCCGCAGTGGCGCCGCGATCTGACTGGCCCGAAAGGGCGCGGCCAGGATACCACATGAGTTTGGACACTCATCCCGCCCGCAAATCAGCGCCAGGTCTCCCGCCAATACGCGGACAGCCGGCAGGTCCTGCGCCAGACTGCGGGTTCCAGAGATGGCCTCCGGGGAGCCGCTGGCCGATTGCAGATGTAAAACCTGCGCCGTCTCGTCCAACAGGCACAGCGCGGCGGTGTCTCCTCCCAGGAGGTCTCTCGCTTTCTCGGTTACCGACCGTAGAACATGGTTGATGTTCAGGCGTGAGGAAATCTCGCGGCTGACCTCGTACAAGGCGACGAGTTCTCGTGTTCGTTGGGCGACGCGGGACTCCAATTCTTCTGCCCAGGCGCGGAGGGTTTCTTGTGAGGTCTGCAGTTGAGACCGCATTGTTTCAAAACTCTGGGAGACGGTGAGGATTTCACGGGAACCCTGAATCTGCACTGTGGTATTAAGGTCTCCCTGCCCAATGCGCTCGGCGACAAGGGCCAAGCTCTGCAGAGGGCCGATGACCAGACGTTGGGTTGCCGCCGAGCTGATCACCAACAGCGCCAGGGCGCTGACCAAGAAGACCAACTGAATCCATTGCAAGCGCGTCACCTTGCGCGCCGAAGCGGCCTCGAACAGGCCCTCCACTTCGTCTGTCTTCTGGGCCAGGTTTGAAGCCAGAGTCTCTAACGATTCGTGCTCCGTCTCAAACCCCGGGCTGTTCGGGTCGGAGGCCGCAACCCTGTTCAGGTCTTCGTGGTAAACGTCCCAGGCGGACTGAACCTGGCGGAGGCTGGCCAGAACTTCCGGATCCTGGGCCGCCGGCACTGTTACCAAGCGGCCTGGCTCAACAGAAACTTGACCTCCATTGATCAGGGCCTGCAGTGTGGTGTCGAAGGCAGCGATCGACTCCTGCAAAGGCAGGACATGGTTAGAGTCCTTGTCGGCCTCCAACGCATCTATGGTCATTTGCTGAATCAGCTGTCGCAGCCGACCGGCAAGATTGATCACTCCTGCATCGTTGGTCTGGACCTGGATGGCTAAGAAGGTAGCCGCCGCCGAGCCACTCACGAGGAGCAGAAAGCCGAAAAAGATTACGCTGAGTTGAGCGCGCAGAGAGCGCATTTACGCACCTCTTCTTCTGATGCAAATCGCGTGGCTTTCAATCCTAACGCCCATAGCTAAAAATGACAAGGAACTCAAAAGTAGGAAAAGGGGGAATACGGGGGTTCAAGCCCTGAACCTCGCCGTTTGCCCCCATTTTAGCCAGTGCTATACTCCCTGCAAGTCACACTTATGAACTCGCTATCGCCGAGAGAGGGAGCCAATGAATACGATCACAGCATCTGATGGTCTCATCGCTTTGCTTGTCGAAAACCACACCAGGGAAAAGCTACATTATCTCGAACGCTATATTTATCAGTTCGCCACTGCTACGAAAGATAAGTGGGCTACAAGAAATTTCATAGACCTGTTTTCTGGCCCCGGAGTTAACGCGGTTGAGGGAAAAGGAGACGAGATCGATGGTTCTCCACTATTAGCAATCAAAACCCGTTATCCATTTCAGACATATCATTTTTGCGACATGGAATCTGGCTTTTTAGATGTTCTAACGAAACGTGTTCAGAAAGCAAGTTTGGATGAAAGCAAGACTTACTATTACACCGGGGACTCAAATAAGCAGGTGGAGCAAGTTCTAAAGAGGCTCCAGCCTACTAAAAGTATAAACTTGGTTGTTGTTGATCCACCTGGGGCGAATTGCCATTGGGAGACAATTCGTAAGCTGTCCAAGCTGAAGTACGTGGACTTTGTTATCAATTTCCCGCTAGGGATGGCTATCAAGAGAATTCTTCACCAATCTTATCAAGCTGAGGAGGACAGTGCTCTCGATCTTTTCTTTGGGACTCAGGAGTGGCGTGATATATATGAGCGGGCAGCAGGTCAATCACAAATGGTTACTCGCCCTTTGATCAATCTTTACAAGCGCAAACTTGCAGAGTTGGGCTACCTTGAGGACGGCAACATATTTGAAAAGACGAATTACTTGTCATCGTACTCGTCATCAATTGAGATTAGACGCGATGAAGGTCAAAAGCTTTACTTTTTGATCCTTGCCTCGCGCAACAAACTTGCACACCGTTTGTGGAGTCAAGCAACCAAGGTGGATGACGAGGGCCAAGAGCGTTTACTCTGAATTATCTCAAACAATTGCAATCCGCATTACACAACACCACTGCCTTCCTCACCTCATGCGTTTCCTTGCACAGGCTCACCTTCGCTTGCGGCACGCCTAGCGCGCGGCGGATCAGGTCACGGACAGTGCGATAGATTTCAACCCGGCGCTCGGGCGGCAGGTGGCGGTGTGTACCGTCAGTCGCCATATCTTCTGGCTCCCATTCCATTTCTGGCAACCCCCAGCGCTCACGCCATCCATCCAGTTGTTTATTCTTCTCGCGATACGTTCCCAGCGTCCAGTAGCGGAAGTTGATTCCTAATCTGGCAATTTCGGCAATAAATTCAGCATACAAATCCTCCCAGCCGGGCGGTGTCAGGATCGGGTCAACGCGCACGCGCACTTCGTAGCCAAGCTCTTGCGCCAGTAGAACGGCCTCAAGTCTTCTTTCAATCGAGGGCGTGATCCGTTCGCCGTCAAGCCACTTGCCTTCCCATAAATCCGCAATTGGTTCTGGATTGAGTGAGAATGTGGCGATAATGTTTTTGCGGTGAGCGGGCAAGATGTCGGTAAGGTAGTGGGTGTTTGCCGATTTGGTGAGCAGGATCATCCGGCAGTTATTCGGGTTGGCGGTGGGGCTGGCGAACAACGGCGCGAGCCGTCGAATGTGTTCGGTGACGCCTTCGTACAACAACGAGTCCGAGCGGTCAATGCCGATGCCCATTGTGTGCTGGGGGCGGCGTTTGGGGTCAACCAGCCATTTTTCAACAGCGTGATCGAAGTCGCCCATATTGTTATAAAGCAAGTGCCGCCAGGGGTCGCGGCGGATGCGGTGTGTCAGCATCAAGAAGCACGCCCGGCAACCGAGGCCGCACGCGCCAGAGCCGATCGCCAAGTCCCACCACATGGGTGGGCAGAAAGTTTCGGAGTCACCGTGCCAATCGTAGGTGACGAGGTTGGTACTGCGGGGGGCGCGAAAGACGGAGAGCGGGCGCGATAAACCGACGACATCAGCCGGGATCGTCTCTAGCGTCCAATTGCCTTTCTCAACTTGTTCGTCAACGTACCATGAGATGGGCTTGCCTTGAGAGGTTGTGCGGACTTCAAGCCACTGGGCGGGCAACACTTTTGTTGAAAGCTCATAGGTAGTGGTGTCCATAGTGTCCTCCTGGGTTTCAGGTTGTCTCCAAATAGACAAGAAGAAGACGCCCTATAATGGAACGGCTGTTCGATTTTGTCAACAGGCAGTTTTATAGGGGGTGCATTTCCGTTTGGGGGCAGACTTTTGCAAGCCCAGCAAATCACGCTCCCGCCGGATTGCCAAATCCGGCGGCAGGGGCGGCGGATTTGGCAATCCGCCGCGAGCCGGAGAAACTCGCCCCCAACTTGAAATCACCCTTTTATGGGCGTGAATGCTTGCTCCCCGGCCCACACCAGGATTATCAAGGGGTCTATAACGAACGGACAGCCTCAACAAGCTGATCAATCTCCTCCACCGTGTTGTAATGCGCCGCGCCCACCCGCACCATGCCGCCGCTCTTCTGTAGTTCCAGCCGCTCCATGACGGCCAGCGCGTAGTAGTTTCCATCCCACACAAAAATGTTTTGCTCACCGAGTTTTTCGGCAACTTCTCTTGGGTGCCAGCCCTCAAGCGTGAAAGACACCGTGGGCACCCGGCGGCTGAGTTGGCTGAAGTCGGTAACGCCCCAAACTTTAAGGCCGGGAATCTGGCTCAGGCCGCCAATCAGTTGTCGGCTGATTTCTTTTTCGTACTCCACCATCAGCCGCATCGCCTCTTCCAACTGCGCCCGCCTTTGGGATTTTGGGATTTTGGGATTTGAGATTTGGAGTTTTTCTCCGAAGGTTTCGCCAACCCAGGAGAGATACTCCACCGCCCCCAACGTCCCGGCCAGCCCTTCGTGGTTTTGGGTTCCGGTTTCAAATTTGTAGGGCGGCTCGTTGTGGGCCGGGCGCACTTTGTAGGCGGGCAGTCGGTCGAGCAGATCATATTTGCCGTAGAGGATGCCGCTGTGCGGGCCAAAGAACTTGTAGGCCGAGCAGGCCAGAAAGTCGCAATCGAGCGCCTGCACATCGGTCGGGCCGTGCGGCACGTATTGCACTGCATCCACAAACACCAGCGCTCCGGCGGCGTGGGCCATGTCCACTACTGCTCTCACATCATTGATCGTCCCAACGGCGTTGGAAGCGTAGCCGCAGGCCACAATCTTGGTGCGGTCGGTGATCTGGCTTTCGAAGTCGGCCATGTCCAGGGTGCAGTCTTCGGGATGAATGTCCACCCAGCGGACGACGGCCCCGCGATCTTCGGCCACCAACAGCCAGGGCGCAATGTCGGCATCGTGATCGAGCCGGGTGACCACGATCTCGTCGCCGGCCTGGAGCCAGCGGCCCAGCGCCCGCGAGAGGGCAAACGTGAGCGTCGTCATGTTTGGGCCAAAGATGATTTCGTCCGGCGAGGCCGCGTTGAGCAGATCGGCCATGGCCGCGTGCGCCTCGTGCAAAACTTCGTCGGACTCTCTGGCGGTGATGAACGCCCCGTCCTTGTTGGCGTTGTGGTGGATCAGATAATGGTTCATCCGGTCGAGAACGGGTTGAGCAACTTGAGTCCCGCCGGGATTGTCGAGGTAGATTCGGCGGCGGCCATGATCGGTGATGGCCAGGGCAGGAAACTGAGCGCGGATGCGAGAGAGATCAAAGGTCATCGTTTTCTCCAGGCGGAAGTTTGGCCGGATTATAACAGTCTTGCTTTTACCAGTTGCCAGCTAAGGGGAATAGGCGGTACACTTGAGTTGTCTGACACAGGAGACACCTCCCAATGCCCAATCTTGATCTCACCCCTTTGCATACTACTCTCAAAGAATTTGCCCCTCAAGGGCGAACAGCTCTGCTCCCGGCCTTGCACGCCGCCCAGGCCATCTACGGTTATTTGCCCGAGCCGGTCACGGCCGAGGTGGCGCGGGCCTTGCACGTGCCGCTGGCCGATGTGTATGGCGTGATTGAGTTCTATGCCATGTTCTACAACGAGCCGGTTGCCAGGACCATCGTTCGAGTGTGCGCCGACCCGGCCTGCGCGATGCTTGGCGCGGATGCAGTGCTGGAGGCCGCCCGGCGCAAGACAAGCGGTGATTACACCGTTGAGCGCGCGCCCTGTTTGGGACTGTGCAACCTGGGCACCGCGGTGAATGTGACCAGCGGTGATCGCGGCCTGACCTTTGGCAACGTGACAGCCGACTCACTCGACGCCGTCTTTGCCATGAATGCCGGGGAAGCCGCCGATTACGTGGGCGGCGATTTGCGAGTCCTGACCGCATTGCTCGAAGAGGGCAAAGGCCAAGCGGCAACGCTGGCTGAGTACGAAGCCGCGGGCGGGATGGCGGCGGTGAAGAAAGTCATTGGCGGCAAAACGCCGCCGCTGGAAGTCATCGGCGAAGTGAAGCAATCCGGGCTGGTCGGGCGAGGCGGGGCGGCGTTCCCCACCGGAGTCAAATGGGAAGGGGCGGCCCGGGCGGCGGCTGCCCCGAAGTATTTTGTCGTCAACGCCGACGAGTCCGAGCCGGGCACATTCAAGGATCGTATTTTGATGGAGGGCGATCCGAATCGAATCCTCGAAGGCGCAATGTTAGGGGCGTATGCCATTGGCGCGAGCAAAGTTTATTTCTACATTCGCGGCGAATATCCCAGGGCAATTGAGCGCGTGAGCGCGGCGGTTGAGGAGTGTAAAGCCGCCGGCTATCTGGGCCAAAATATTTTAGGCTCGGGCTTCGACCTCGACGTCGAAGTGCGAAGCGGCGCGGGCGCGTACATTTGCGGCGAAGAGACGGCGCTGTTTGAATCGATTGAAGGCAAGCGCGGCTTTCCGCGAGTGAAGCCGCCCTTCCCCACCACCCACGGCCTCTTCGGCCAACCGACGGCGATCAACAACGTGGAGACCCTGGCGATCGTGCCTTACATCCTGACTCACGGAGCCGCCGCCTTCCGTCAGCTTGGCACCGAGAAGTCCCCCGGCCCGAAGCTGTTCTGTGTCTCGGGCGATGTGGCCCGGCCCGGACTCTACGAAGTGCCGTTTGGCGTGACCATTCGCCGCTTGCTCGACGATTTGGCCGGTGGCGTGACGGGCGGCGGACTCAAGTCCATTCTCTTCGGCGGCGCGGCCGGCGCGTTTGCCACGGCCAAAGATTTGGATGTGAAGCTGACGTTTGAAGACCTTCGGCGCGCGGGGTTGCCGCTTGGCTCGGGCGTGGTAATGGTCTTCAACGAGACGCGCGACATGCGCGATGTGCTCTTACGGCTGGGGCGGTTCTTCGCCCATGAGTCGTGCGGCAAGTGTTACCCGTGCCAGCTTGGCACGCAACGCCAGCACGAAATTCTGCAACGCGTGGCTGAAGGCAAACCGCAGGCAGGCGACCAAGAACGATTGTCGGATGTTGGCTGGACAATGACCGAGGCTTCGTTGTGCGGCCTGGGCCAGACAGCGGCCAGCGCCGTGTTGAGCGCCGTGAAATTGTGGCCGGAATTATTTGCCGCTTAGAAAGGAAAACCGCCAAGACGCAAAGAGCGCAAAGATTTTTCTTTTATTCTTCGCGCCTTCGCGGTTCACCAATTCGTGTCTGAAGGTGTTGTTCAATTCAAGTATCACCAACTCAACGGCAAATGGGGAGAAGTTGACGGTGAAGTCATCGAGGAAGGGCTGGTCTCGATCTTCGTCAACGGTCAGGAGCTTGCCACCATCATGTGCTCACCGCGCGAGCAGGATAAGCTGGCGCTCGGTTTTCTCTGCAACGAGGGCATCATCAAAAGCATGGCCGAAGTGCGACTGGTGGACGTTTGCTCGGCGGGCAAGTGTGTGGATGTATGGCTGAACCACAGCAATTTTGAACTGCCTCAGCGTATGATCCTCACCAGCGGCTGTGGCGGCGGGGTGACGTTTGACGATTTATCCAAGGCGATGGTCCCGCTGGACTCGACGTTCACGATTCCGGCGGCCCGCCTGGCCGAGTTGATCAACCACATCCAGCAACCCGGCAGTTTATACGCCCGGTCGGGTGGGGTGCATACCTCGGCCCTGTCGGATGGAGAAAAGTTGATTGCCGTTGCCGAAGACGTGGGGCGGCACAATACAATTGACAAACTGCGCGGCGATTGCCTGCAACGCGGGATTGATCCGCGCGATCACATTTTGCTGGCCACCGGCCGCATCTCGTCGGAGATGATCAAGAAGGCGGCCAACATGGCCTGCCCGATCCTGGCCTCACGCACTTCGCCCACCTCGATGTCGGTAACGCTGGCTCGCGAGTGGAACATTACCCTGTGCGGCTACGTGCGGCGCGGAACGATGAATGTGTACGCGCACCCGGAACGGCTGACGTAGGACGGTTGACGAAGACGAAAGCAGACGATATGTTTTCGTCGTTCGTCCTTCGTCGTTCGTCCACATTTGGCGGAGACTTTATTCATGCCTGACGTAACTCTTACAATCGACGGCCAACCCGTCACCGTCCCCGCCGGGATGACGATTCTCAAGGCGGCGCAAAGTGTCGGCCAGCAGGTTCCAACGATCTGTTATCACGAACATTGCGCCTCCAACGCCTTGTGCCGCATTTGCGTGGTGGAAGTCGAAGGGTCGCGTGTTCTGCCGCCCGCCTGTGTAGCCCAGGTGAGCGAAGGGATGAAGGTGACGACGCGCAACGAGCGCGTTGAGCGCAGTCGGCGGACGATTCTGGAGATGCTGGACTCGGCGGTTGACCTTTCCGAAGCGCCGGAGATTCAAGGCCTGCTTGGCGATTACGGCGCGAGCGAGACGCGCTTTGAAGACGGTGAAAAGCGTGAGCACCCCCTGCTGGACGACAACCCGATGTACATCCGCGACTACTCGAAGTGCATTTTGTGCTGGCGGTGCGTGCAGGTCTGCGCCGAGGACGCCCAATATACATTTGCCATCAACTTCAGTGGGCGCGGTTTTGAGACCAGCATCGGCACGTTCTTCGACAAAGGAATGCAAGAGACGACGTGTGTGTTCTGCGGCCAGTGCGTGGGCGTGTGCCCGACCGGCGCCCTCAAGCCCAAGCGTGAGTGGTTGCTGGAGGGAGGCAAAACGCCGGATGAGATTATGAACATGACGCGGAGCGAGCGGAGACGCAAGCGGAAAGCTTGACACCTCCATGACTTTGCCAGAGCTTTCCTCTGTCGCCTTCGGCCTGCTCTCCGCCGCCACCTGGGGCGCGGGCGATTTCAGCGGCGGGCTGGCTAGCAAGCGCCTCAGCGTTTACGCGGTCGTCATTGGCTCGCAGATAGTTGGCCTGGCGATGATGTTGGGCTTGGCGCTGGCTTTTAGTGAGCCGGCCTTGACTCTGAGCGAATGGTTTTGGGGGGGCGCGGCGGGCATCGCTGGCGCAATCGGCATTCTGGCGCTTTATCGGGGATTGGCTGGCGGGCGCATGGGCCTGATCGCGCCGGTTTCTGCGGTGCTGGCGGCGGCGTTGCCGGTTTTGCTTGGAGTGTTGTTGGAAGGCTGGCCGAGGCCGCCGCAAATGGCGGGCTTTAGCCTGGCGTTTGTGGGCGTGTGGTTGCTCTCGCGCCCCGAAGCAGGCGCAAACACGCTCCGCTGGAGCGATCTGGCGTTGCCCCTGGTAGCTGGCGTCGGCTTCGGACTGTTTTTTGTGTTGATCGATCAGGCCAGCGTCCGCGCCGTGTTCTGGCCGATTGTGGCGGCGCGCGCCTCGTCGCTGGTACTCATGGTGATAGTCGCCAGGCTGATCCGTGAGCCGCCTCTGCCGGGGAGACAGCATCTACCGCTAGTGATGCTGGCGGGCGTGCTGGACACTGCGGGCAACGGTTTCTTCGCCCTGGCCGCCCGGGCCGGGCGGTTGGACGTGGCCAGCGTCTTATCGTCACTCTACCCGGCCTCGACGGTGGTATTGGCCTGGCTGATTTTGAAGGAACGCCTGACGGGCTGGCAATTGGTTGGCGTGGCCGCCACGCTGGCGGCGATTGTGTTGATTACGATCTAAAGACAATCCGCAGATTTCACACGCTCCGCGGGCCACAGATTTTTTCTGCGAGCATCTGCGTAATCTGCGGGTAAACTGAGGAGGCTCTATGTTGACTGCTGATCGCATCACTCGCACCACTTGCCCTTACTGTGGCGTGGGTTGCACCCTCGAACTGCACATCAAAGATGATTTTATTTATCGTGTCACCTCGCCGTTCGATTCGGTTGTCAACCACGGCAACCTGTGCGTCAAGGGCCGCTTCGGCTACGACTTCATCTATAGCCCGGATCGGGTGACGACGCCGCTCATTCGCCAGACGCCACAGAAGCCCGGCCATCGCACTCAGGCTCTTGATCGCAGTGAGTGGCGCGAGGCCTCGTGGGACGAAGCGCTCGACACCGTGGCTGATCGGCTGGTGGAAATTTACCGGCGCGACGGCCCGGAGGCCATGGCGGTTTATTGTTGCGCCAAGGCCACCAACGAGGACAACTACCTCCTGCAAAAAATGTACCGCTCGCTGTTTCGCACCAACAACATCGATCACTGCACCCGGCTGTGCCACGCCGGGTCGGTCGTCGCCCTGCTGAAGTCGCTGGGCACTTCGGCCATGAGCAACACCGCCGCCGAGGTGGTCAAGACCGACTGCTTCATCGTCACCGGCTCCAACACTACCGAGAACCATCCCATCATCGCCCTGCACATGAAAGAAGCGGTGATGAAGCACGGCTCGAAGCTGATCGTGATCGACCCGCGCCGGATCGAGTTGTGCGACCTGGCGACCCTCTGGCTGCCCATCAAACCGGGAACCAACGTGCCGGTCTTCTCGGCCATGGCTCACGTCATCATCAAGGAAGGGCTGGTCAACGAAAAATTCGTGGCCGAGCGCACCGAGGGCTACGAAGAGTTCAAAAAGTCGGTTGAGAAGTTCACGCCCGAATATGCTGAGGCGATTTCCGGGGTGGATCGGAATTTGATCATCGAAGCCGCCCGGATGTACGCGACGGCCAAAAACGGGGCGATCTACTGGGGCATGGGCATCTCGCAACTGTCCAGCGGCACGGTCAGCGCCCTGGGCCTCATCCATCTGGCGCTCCTCACCGGCCACATCGGGCGCGAAGGCACCGGGCTGAATCCACTGCGCGGCCAGAACAACGTGCAGGGCGCGTCGGACATGGGCGCGATGCCGTTTCACTATCCGGGCTACATGGACGTGGACAAGGAAGAGAACGCCGCCAAGTGGGAGAAGGCCTGGAACATCGAGCCGGGCGGCCTCAGCCGCAAGCGCGGCCTGACCACGACCGAGATTTTGTCGAACGCCAAACGTGGCGGCGTGCGCGCCCTCTACATCATGGGCGAGAACCCGATGATGACCGAGCCGAACCTGAACGTCACCCGCCACCACATGGAGCAATTGGAGTTTTTGGTGGCGCAGGATGTCTTCATCAATGAGTCGGGCGCATTCGCCGATGTATTCCTGCCCGCCGTCTCGTGGGCCGAGAAGGAGGGCACCTTCAACAACACCGACCGCCGCGTTCAGCGCGTGCGGCAGGCGATTGAGGCGCGCGGCCAGGCCCGCCCGGACTGGCAGATCATTTGCGACGTGGCGACTCGTATTGAAGAACGGTTGGGCCGCCCCAATACCGCTCGCTGGAACTACGAGGAACCGGAAGAAGTGTTCCGTGAGATGGCGAATGTGTCGACGATGCTCAAGGGCGTGACCTACGCCCGCATTGAGAACGTCGGTTTGCAGTATCCGGTTGCCGACGAGACTCACCCCGGCACGCCATTCCTGTTCGCCGAGACGTTCCCGTCCGGGCGCGGCAAGTTCTTCCCGCTGGAGTACGTGCCGACGGCAGAACAGCCGGATGACGAGTATCCATTCATTTTGACCACCGGTCGCTTGCTGGAACACTGGCACGGCGGCACGATGACCCGCCACTCGGAACTCGACGCCCTCTTCCCCGAAGCGTTTGTGGACGTGCACGAAGTGGATGCCGCCCGCCTGAGCCTGAAGACGGGCGACGTGGTGCGCGTCTCCTCGCGGCGCGGCGAAGTGGTGCTCAGGGTGAGCGTCAGCCCCAAGACCAGCCCCGGCGTGGTCTTCATTCCCATGCACTTCGCCGAGGCCGCCGCCAACCTGCTCACCATTGACGCCCTCGACCCGCAAGCGAAGATACCGGAATTCAAGGCCTGCGCGGTGAAGATTGAGATTGCGAAAGAGTCAGCCTTGCTCAACCCCGTG
>CAYSIV010000057.1:13348-23958 GCA_964431175.1 uncultured Anaerolineales bacterium | reverse complement strand
ATCTGGCCAAACCACTGCCGGGTGCGGCGGACGTTCTTGTTCGCCACCAGTGGCCGCCAAACTTCAACCCACCCGCTGAGGGGCGCTGGGTGATGATCCAACCCTGGGAGTTCGGCAGTATTCCCAAAGATTGGATTGAGACCATGCGCGATCAAGTGGATGAGGTGTGGGCCTACACCAACTTCGTGCGCGAGTGTTACATCCGCAGCGGCCTGCCCGCCGAGCGCGTTCACGTCGTGCCGCCCGGCGTAGACACGTCTATCTTCAAGCCCGACGCGAAGCCGCTCAAGCTAAAGACCAAGAAACGGTATAAGTTTTTGTTCGTCGGCGGCACCATCTGGCGCAAAGGGCCGGACGTTCTGCTCGACGCCTATCTCAAAGCCTTCACCGCCGACGACGACGTGTGCCTGGTCATCAAGGACATGGGCGGCAGTTCGTTTTATAAGGGCATGACGTTCGCCGATCAGATTTGCAAAATTCAGGCCGACCCGCTCGCGCCGGAGATTCTGTATCTCACCGACGACATGCCGCCCCGCAACCTGCCTCGGCTTTACGCCGCCTGCGATTGCCTGGTGCATCCGTACCGCGGCGAGGGCTTTGGCCTGCCCATCGCCGAAGCCATGGCTTGCGGCCTGCCGGTGATTGCGACCGGGGCGGGCGCATGCCTCGACTTTTGTGATGAGAGCGTTGCTTATTTGATTCCGGCGCGCAAACAATACTTGCCCGAGAAGCGAATCGGCGAGCGGGAGACGGTGGATATGCCGTTCATGTACGAGCCAGATCGCGAGGCAACAATGCGCCTGATGCGCCAGGTCTTCGAGAAGCCGCACCTGGCGCGGGCAGTAGGCGCACAGGCCAGCAAGCGCATCCGCCAGAAGTTTTCGTGGGAGCATTCAGTCGAGCGGGTGCTTGAACGACTGCGCGCCTTGCGCGGCCAGCCGGTGTTGCGCCATTCAAGAGGCCAAGTATCAGATGAAATAGAGACGGCCTTCATCAAAGGCAATATCGCCGTGGCCGCTGGTCGGTGGGAAGAGGCCGGGACGGTGTTTGAGGCGCTGGCTCGAAAACATCCGCAACTGGCGAGCGCCCAGGCCGCATTTGCTTCAACCCTGCTGGTGCAGGGCGAGTTTGGCCGCGCCATCCCGCTCTTCAAACGCGCCGTCGATCTCTCGCCCGACGATTCAGCCTTCCGCAATCAACTTGGCGTGGCGCTGTTCCAGAGCGGCGATTCAAATTCCGCCGAAGCGACCTTCCAAAACCTGCTGACCCGCGACCCGGACAATGTGGACGCGCTGTTGAATATGGTGGAAGTGTACCGGGCGCAGAAGCGGTACGGTGAAGCGGCCCAACATGTCAAGCGCGCCGTGCAAACCGCGCCCAAAGACCCGAACGTGCTGGTTGCCTTTGGCACGCTTGGCCTGGAGCTTGGCGACCCCGAAGCGGCGCAGATCGCGCTCGATAACCTGCGGGAGGTTGCGCCCGAACATCCGGCGGCGAAGGTTTTGCAAGAGGCGCTAGCCTGACAGCGTGAAACAACATGAGCAAGAAACACAAACGCAAACTGCCATCGCCGCCTCGCCTGACCATACGCCTGCCGCAAGGCGTCGCCCTGGCGCTCACGCCCGGCGTCAGCCTCAAGGCCATCGCCGCCTCTCATGAGTTGCCAGGTGACCGCCCCGCCGTCTCCCTCTGCCTCATTGCCAAAAACGAATCCGCCAACCTGCCGCGCCTCTTCGACTCCGTTCGCGGCGCGGTGGACGAAATCTTCGTCGTGGACACTGGCTCCACCGACGACACGGTCGCGCTGGCGCAAGCGGCTGGAGCGAAGGTGGCGCACCTCCCCTGGCGGGACGATTTTGCTGCCGCGAAAAACTTTGCGATCCAAAATGCAACGGGCCGCTGGATTCTGGCGCTTGACGCCGATATGGAAGTTGCCGCCGGGCATGCGCCCAGGATTCGCGCCGCCGCCGACTCTGGATCGGCCCGCGCCTTTTACCTCAACGTCCACAGCCCCCGCGCCGACGGCGTCACCATCGAAGTCGTCGTGCACCCGTGGCTGTTTGAAAACGTCCCCGGCGTCGAGTTCGCCGGGCGCGTGCACGAATCCATTTTGTCGTCGTTGATCGCGCGCGGCCTGACGCCGGCGCGGACCGACATCAACATTACCCATTTCGGTTACGCCGACGAAAGAGGTTTGGCCGCGCGGGGCGAGCGCGACGCGCGAATTTTGGAAGCGGAGGTGAAGGCCGGGCGCGGCGATGCGCACGACGAGTTTCATCTTGCGCGCGCCTATGCCCGCCTGGGGCGCGTGGCGGAAGCTTCGGGCACACTCAAGTCTCTCATTTCGCGCGCCTATCTTCCGCCTGCCCTGCGCGCCAGCGCCCACATTCAACTAATGCGCCTCGCGCCTTCGATGGAGGGCCGCGAGGCCGCCCTGCGCGGCATTGACGAGGCCGTGCGCTTCTCTCCGAATGATCGCATGACGCTGACCATCGCCGCCGACAACTATATTCAATTGGGCGCGATTGAAAAAGCGGTCGAGTGTCTGGAAGGCGCGTTGGTTTCGCAATATCTCTACGTTGGAGAAGCCAACGTACTCGAACGTCGCGATGAGGAACTGCGCTTGCAGTTCGCCCGGTGCCTTGTCGGTCTGCGGCAGTGGCCGCGCGCCATCGGCGAGTTTCAGCGCCTGATTAACGCCGGGCTGAGAAGCGCCGAGGTGTACTGCTCGCTCGGTTTGACTCACAGCCTGATGGGCGAAACTGCTCAAGCCGAAGCCGCGTTCACGGCGGCGTTGCAAACCGACCCGGCCCACGCCGACGCCCACCGGCAACTCGGCTTCCTATATACCGAAACCAATCGTCTCCCCCAGGCATTGATCGAGTTCGGCGCGGCCATCGCTGGAGGATGCCGCGACGCCGATCTGTTACAGGCAATGAAATATGTCAAAGCACAAACGCAAGCCACCTCAATCGAGCCGGCATAGCAACGGCGGCGGACAGAGCGCGTCCAGCATTGCGCGCGAGGCCTATCAACGCGGCCTGCGCCTGCGAGACAAGGGCAAGTTCGCCGAAGCCATCGCCGCCTTTCACGAGTCGCTGAAGGAGTCGCCGCAATTTGTCGAAGCCCTCAACGATCTCGGCCTGACCCTGATCTATCATGGCAACAACGTCGGGGCCCTCAGCGCCTTCCAGGGCGCGGTTGAGCTCAAGCCCGACCATGCCATTGCCTGGAACAACCTTGGCACGCTCTGGCTCTCGCTCGGCAACTCCGACGAAGCCTTACCCTGTTTTGAAAAAGCCGTCCGGTTTGCGCCCGGCGTGCCCGACCTCCGCAAGAACCTGGAGGTCGCCCGCCGCGAACAGGCCGCCGCCCGCCCTCTCACTTTTGACTCCCCTCTTCCGTTCGCGCATCCTGAGCGGAGCGAAGCGAAGTCGAAGGACGCGAACGGGACGCCCAAAGGGCGGGGCGAGGGCCGCCCCACCATCTCCTTCTGCCTCATCGCCAAAAACGAATCCGCCAACCTGCCGCGCCTCTTCGAGTCCGTTCGCGGCGCAGTGGATGAGATCGTCATCGTGGACACCGGCTCCACCGACGACACGGTCGCGCTCGCGCAAGCGGCGGGCGCAAAAGTGGCGCACTTCCCCTGGCGCAATGATTTCGCCGCCGCCAAGAACGAAGCTCTACGCCACGCCACCGGCCAGTGGATATTTTTCCTCGACGCCGACATGGCCCTCTTTGACGGCCACGCCGAAAAGATTCGGCGGGCCGCCGCCTCAGGCGCGGCGCGTTCGTATTACATCAACATTCACAGCCCGCTGGCCGACGGCGTGACCGAAGACGTAGTCGCCCACCCGTGGCTGTTCGAGAACGCGCCGGGGGTGAAATTCGAGGGTGCCATTCACGAGACGGTTCACCCGTCGCTCACCGCCCTGGGCCGGAGTCCGGCCCAAACCGACGTCGCCGTCCACCACTTTGGTTATTCCACCGAGGCCGCGCTTGCGCCCCGCCTGGAGCGCAACCTGATCGCGCTTCGACAACAAGCCGAGTCTGGCAAAGCCAAACCCATTGTTCATTTTTATCTGGGCACGACCCTGCTTGGCCTCAAACGCTACGACGAAGCGATGACCGAACTCAAACAGGCCATCGCCTCGCCGGAACTGCACTGGCGAGTGCGCGCCAACTCCCACTACGCCCTCATCCGCGCCCGCGCCGCGCGCGGCGACTTCGCCGGGGCAACCGCTTCTGCCGAAGAAGCCATCACTCTCTATCCCCGTGATCGCATGGCTTGGGCTTTGCGCGGCAAGGTGGGGCTGTTGGCTGGCAATTTTGATCTCGCGGCGCAATCCTTCGCCCGCACCTTAAGCTTGCGCGAAACACTCGGCGCCGAGGCGTCGTTTCATGATATAGGCGACGCCGGGCTTGAACATGATCTCGGTCAGGCGCTGGCGTGTATTGGCCGAAACGCTGAAGCTATTGAGCATTACGAGCGCGCCCTGAGCGCCGGCCTGCCCGCCGCCATTGCCCGCCCGACTCACAGCCTCCTCGCCTTTTTATATTATTTGCAGAATCAACCTGAGCCAGCCCTGAAACATCTGGCCGAAGTTCCAGCCGATGAGCAAACATTTGAGGCGCTGGAGATGTTGGCAACCGTCGCCCAAATCCCGGAGCGCATCAAAGACTTTTGTCAGTGGCTCACCTCAACGAGTTGCGCCACTGACGCCGCCCGCGCCCGCCTGGGCGAACCGCCGCTGGACCCAACAACTCGCGCTGACGAATTGGCTTCGCAGGCTCATCGTCTGCAAAGTATGGGCATGGTGGCGCTGAGCCTGAGCAAAATCCAACAGGCGATCACCATTGCCCCTTCACGCCCCGGCCTGCACCGCGAACTTGGCGACCTTTACAATCTGGCCGGCGACAAAATCCACGCCGCCCAGGCCTACGCCGCCGAACTCGGCCTCGACCCCCTCAACGTCCCCACCTATCACAGCTTGGGCTTGTTGTATCAGCAAGACGGCAACTTGCCAGAAGCCGCCGCCTGGTTTGAGTTGGCCGTTAAAGTTAACCCCGCCCACCAGCCGGCCCGCCAGAGTCTGGCCGCTGTGCGCCAGCAGTTAGCCTGACCTCACCCCCATGCGCCCACACTCTCATACTCAGTATTCTTCATGAACTGTTTTCACCGCCACACATGAAAATGGCGGTGATTGTAGAGCGAGTTGACAACTCGCTCTACATTTTCAAGTCAGATCCAAATTCTGGCTCGTAGTAGCGACTTTAGTCGCCTTTTTGGCTGAACGACTGACGCGCAAGCGGTCACTACGAACTTTGGATCTGTTGGTACTCGCCGTCGGGGAGTATGGGCGCAAGGGAGGGCGCCTCGCTTTATTTTTCTTTTACGCCCCCAATTTCAAGTTCTCCTGCCCCGTGCCGATAACCAGAACAGTAGCGCAAACCTATCCGGTAAGGAGGTGAACAGCGCGCGCAGGCATCAACGCTACTCTCGACGGCCACAACCGCCCAACCGTTGAGTAAGCTTAGGCGGACAAAAACCCAAACTCAATTCTTGGGGGAAGGATCCCCCTCATTCACAAAAGAAAACAAGGAGGTTTTCTACCATGTCATCCCCAGATCTCAGCCGCGTAGCTGGAAACATCGCGGCCCTCAACTCACTCTATTCGTTGCAGAACATCAACCAGAGCCTCGCCGCCGCGCAAACCAGATTGTCGACAGGCAAGCGCATCAACTCAGCCGAGGACGATCCGGCCGGGTTGCGGTTCGCCACCAAATTCCAGGCCCGCTCGGAAGGCTTGCAAGTGGCGATGGACTCCATCGGCGACGCCAAGAACCTGCTCTCCGTCGGCGAAGGCAGTCTGCGCAAGATCAATGAAATCCTGGTTCAAGTTCGCAACAAGGCTGAACAAGCCGCCAGCGACACCCTGGGCACCGAAGAGCGCGACGCTATCGCCGCCCAGATCACCGAGTACCTCGGCCAGGTTGACACTATCGTCGGCCAGACCAAGTGGAACGACATCAAGCTTCTCGACGGTACGTTCACCGGCAAGACGTTCCAGATCGGCGCCGACTCCGGCGACACCCTGTCCTACGACATGGCGCAAGATCACGACGCCGCGACTCTGCTCGGCACCAGCACGGTCAGCGTTGACACCTCGGCCAATGCGAACGCTTACATGTCTTCCGTAGCCGCCGCTATCAAGATGGTGTCCACCAGCCTGGCTTCGGTCGGCTCGACAATGGCCCGCCTCACCTTCCAGGAGCAGAACCTGGCCGTGGCCCATGCCAACACCGAAGCGGCCTACAACCGCATCATGAACGCCAACATGGCCAAGGAACAGGTGGAAGCCAGCAAGTTCTCCATCCTGCAACAGACAGCCACGGCGATGCTGGCTCAGGCCAACTCGACGCCCCAATACATCCTGTCGCTGTTCCGGTAATCCGGATAGCCCCCCTCACCCCTCTTCTCCGCCGCCCTCTCCCCGGGGCGGCGGAAGAAGAGGGGGGATTGGATTAACGCCATGTCGATCTCATCAGCCAGCACCGTTAGCTCTTATTTCACCAGTCTTATCAATCAATTGATGACCATCGAGCGTCAACCGCTCGTCGACCTGCGCGCGCAAAAAAGCAATCTTGAAGTCAAGCGTAGTATCTTCAGCGACCTGAGTTCAAAGTTAAGCTCCCTGCAATCGGTCGTCGACCAACTGCAAACCACGGCCGCTTCATCTGTTTTCGACAAACACTTGGCTTCGGTCACTGGTGTTGCCAGTGGCAAGATCGTACTCACTGCTTCAGCCTCCAGCACTGCTATTGAAGGCGCTTATAACTTCAGCATCACCAGCCTGGCCCGCGAACATCGGGTTCGCTCCGATCAACAAACTTATTCGGATCAGGCCCTCGGTCTGTCCGGCACATTTACCATCGGCGGCGTCGCGGCGCGTTCGCAGACCACCGCCGCCACCCTTGCCGACACGGTGACATCATTCGATGTCGCCGCCCTGGCCAGCGGCCAGAAGGAAATTGGCACTGGCAGTTACTATGTCGAAACCCGCAACGACGCCACCAACGGCTGGCAGTTCCGTGTTGTGGACAATGACAGCAAATCCGTTACCGTCAAACAAGGGACCGGCTCCACCTACAGCGCCAACTGGCAAGCCATCCCAACCGGCGGCGGAACCTATGATACCGGGCGCGGACTCACCCTCGCCTTCGGCGCCGACAGCGGGTTGTATCAAACGGCGAGCAAAGGCGCGGGCGCGGCTCAAGTCGCCTATACTGCTCAGGGCGCAAGTGTCACCGTCACTGCCGGCCAGAGTTTGAAAGACATCGCCAGCGCCATCAACAATGCCACCTACGCCGACGGCACTGCCATCAGCGCTTCGATTGTGGATCGACAACTCATCCTGGCCGCCAAAGACACTGGCACTGCCCATGCTGTTGTGGCTTCCGACTCCGGCGGCGCCGTGCTTCAATCCCTGGGCGTGCTCACTGGCGGGGGCGCGTTCAAAAACGAGATGCAAACGGCGCTCAACGCCGCTTTCACCGTCAACAATATCTCTGTCAGCCGAAGCAAGAACACCGGCCTGGACGACGTCATCTCTGGCGTCACCTTCAATCTGGCCGCCGACGCTCAGGGCCAGACGGCGTCACTCACCGTTAACCGGGACAACGCCGCCGTGCGGAGCAAAGTTGACGACTTGCTTACCCAGGTCAACAGCCTGTCGTCTTATTTGAAGGCTAAGACCACCGTGACTGGCACTGGCAGTACCCGAAGCTCGGCCAACTTCACTCGTGGCCCGCTCGCCGACGACATGACTTACACCTCGTTCCGTAATGATTTACTCAATGACCTCACCGGACGCGTCTCGGGCTTGCCGGCCGGGTCACCTGTTTCGCTTGCCGAGATTGGCGTCACCCTAAATGCCAATTTGGATGCCAGCGTGAGCGACACTACGAAATTCGAAACGGCTCTAACCAATAACCCGTCGGGCGTCAAAGCCCTGTTGGCCGCCGTGGCCGATAAGCTGGAAAAGCGGCTCAACCGCTTCACCAACACCAGCACCGGCGCGCTCACCTTGAGTCAAAAGGCGCTCACCAACGAGATCGAAGATGTTGACGGGCGCATCACCTCGATGAATCAATCTTTGACCCAACGCGAGACTTCCTTACAACAAGAGTACGCAGTGTTGCAGTCGCAAATCTTGAACAACATCTATCTACAGCAACAGATGGCATCGTTCGGAGGCGGCTTCAACGCTTTTGCCTAGGGGCATCCGTTTCACAAGGAGCATCACCATGCAATCACTCGACTCCATCAATCAAGTTTCAGCCGTCAGCAACCCAGACTCGGCGACGCAACAACTCCTGACCGGGTACACTCGCCCACTCCAGCCGCTCCCCGAACCGGCGGCCAAACGCGAGAAATCCACACCCGAGAAACAGCCCGGGGCTAATTTCATGCGAGAAGTGTCTCTGCGCTACAAAGTCGATCCTGACACGCAAGCGGTGTCGCTGTTGATCATCGACCGGCAATCGCGAAAAGTCATTCGCACTGTTCCGGCAGAAGAATTGGCAAAGTTGGGCGTCAATCAAATTTTTGAAGGTTTGGCTTAAGTAGAAACCAGCTTCAAAAGTATTACTGATAAACAGCTGCTGAGCGGATGGGCGCGCGCCTTCATCCGTTTCTTCGGTTATAACCCGCTGACCAGCACAGTTTTTCTCGCCGGCCAGTAAACTCCGAATCTGATTGAAGTTTGTTGGGCGAATGCCGATACCAGCAATGGACAGGAGATAATTTGAGATGAATCCTTACAACCGGCAAGCCAAAGAATATCGCTACCAGGAAATCATGGGCGCCAGCCCAATAGGTTTGATTGTGATTGCTTACGATGCGGCGATTGCAGGTTGCCGACGGCAAGATTTAGCCAGGGCCACCCGCGCGCTCTCCGCTTTGCGCAACAGCCTGAGCTTTGAACACGGCGAGATCGCCAGCCGGCTGTTTGCTCTGTACGTCTGGTGCGCCGACCTGGCGCGCGATGGCAAATGGGGCGAGGCGATTGAGATTCTCGGCGAATTGCGCAACGCCTGGGCGCAAGCCGAACGACAACTGGTGGCAGCCCGGCCCGAGGCTGTTTCGGCCAACGTCCCGGCTCAGACGGCGCTTCAACTGCAACCGGTGGTTGTGCCCTAAAATCCAGTGCCCCTCGGCGAGTGAGTGATCAGCAAGACAACGCCAACCTCCAATCGCTAAGGCCCAACTCCTAATTCCGTGCGCCACTCTACTCTTCTCGCTCTTGGGCTACTGCTGGCAACCGCCTGCGCCCCGGCCAAAACGCCGGTCAAGCGTTATGCTGGCGCAGTGCCGCTTGGAACTGCGCTGGCGCAACCGGGTGGCGCGCCGCAGAACAACAACGTTATCGCCACAATCGCCTCGGCTCTCCCGGAAGTGACGCCTATGCCGGCTTCGGCGTTTGTGCCAGAGTATGTGGTTGCGCCCAGCATCGGGCTTAGCGCGGCAGTGGTCGCCACCGACTGGACGCCAGGTGGCGAGTGGCGGGTTCCCGATGGCGCGGCGGGCTGGATGTTGAATTCAGCCTACGCCGGCATAACGGGCAACACCGTGCTGGCTGGACATCACAACACTCAGGGCGAAGTCTTCCGGCGCGTGGCCGATCTTCATCCCGGCGACAGCATCACCCTGGGCACAGAAGGTAAAGCTGTCGAATATCGTGTATCAGAAGTGTTGATCTTGCCGGCGTGGGGCATCTCGCCGGAACAGGAGCAACAATATGCCACGTGGATTTCGCGCACACGCGACACACGGCTGACGCTGGTGACTTGCTGGCCCTATTACACCAACAGCCACCGGGTGATTGTGGTGGCTAAACCGGCGGGGTGATCATCAGTAGCCAGCGCGCGTAAATTTTCCGTTTACACTATACAAAAACCTTGCGCGAAGTGGCAGGGGCACTTTATATAAGATTCATTGTGCTTTCACGCCTGGTTTACTGATTTTGCTAAAGGTGAATGCTACACTGCTCGCGTAGATAGGGAGTGCTCTCCCTGTCGCGAGCTATGGCTGACCTACCCTCTCAATTCTCCGCACTCTGGCCCACCCCCCTCACCTCGACTCTGTTGTCGTCATCGAGCCAGGCCGGCAATTCACTTAACCCGGTTGCTTCATCCTTCTGCTGGCGCAGGCGCTAATGAAAGTGGCGCAGGAGCTTGAGAACTCGGCTGCAACTCCAGCTTCACCGTCGGTCATGGCGCTGAGTCAGTCTCAGGCCACGTCGGTTCAATCCAGTAATTCAGATCTAGCTCAAATTTATGCGCCCGGCATTGCTACGCGCGGCTATCAAACTGCCTCTGGCTGGAATTTTGTGCCGGTGTACATTGCCTCAACGCCGAATGGAACTGCCAGAACGACGGGAAACGCAGCCGCGACAATTCCAGCATCTCCTTCAGTTCCACCTGTTTCTTCCATTTCTCCCATTTCAGCGGTTGACGCCGCCTCTTCAGTCTCCGGCGCGATGCCGCTCTCAGCCTTCCCGCGTCCGGTCGGCGATAATGGCCGCGGCATGCATTGGGTTCCCACTGTA
>CAYSIV010000057.1:10711-13338 GCA_964431175.1 uncultured Anaerolineales bacterium | reverse complement strand
CGTCGATCACTTCGTCCAGGAAATGGCGGACATGAACGTGAAGTGGTGTGTGTTCCTTAACGATGGCGCCGACTTGACCCAGAACGATTATCTCGTTCAGCGTTTGGTGGCCAACGGCATCGAACCTGTCATGCGCATTTATACACCTGGCCTGCAACCGGTGGCGGGCGACCTGGGCGGGCTGGTGCGGCATTACAAATCGCTCGGCGTCAACTACTTCCAGCTTTACAACGAGCCGAATCACGAAGTTGAAAACGACGGCAAAGCGCCGGGTGTGAATCGCTATCTCGATTTGTGGATTCCGGCGGCCAAGGTCGTGGCCGAGAACGGCGGTCTGCCCGGCTTCGGCGCGCTCTCGCCCGGCGGCCCGGAGGCGGCCTCGCCCCTGCGCGCCGATGATCGCGACTTTTTACGCGCCGCTCTGCAAGGCATTAAGGCCCGCGGCGAAACGGCCGTGTTGGATAAGGCCTGGCTCTCGGCTCACAACTACATGGGCGAAAAGCCGCTCTCTAACTCAGATGGTCTGCTTCGTGTTCAGCAATACGACAGCATCCTCAACAAAGAGTTAGGCCGATCGATGCCTATTATCGGCACCGAGGGCGGCAGTTTTGTCATCGGCCTCGTTACCGAAGCCGACCAGACATCGCTGGTGACAAGCGCAATGCAATATATGAAGGACTCGCGCCAGCCTTACAACTTTGCCTACACCTACTGGGTCATCGCCAACAGCCTCGGCGGCGGCCGCGATCCGGCCTGGGAGTGGCAAGCCCTGTACCAACGCGGCCACACCAGCCCAATTTGAATGCACTGAAGAGTTTTTAGCTAGCTAAAGGAGCAACCATGAGTTTCTTCAACGCCCTCAAAGTTACCGCCTCGGCCCTCACCGCCCAGCGTTTGCGGATGGACATCATCTCAAACAACATCGCCAACGCCGAAACGACTCGCACTGAAGACGGTGGGCCCTATAAGCGGCAGGCGGCCGTATTCGTCCCGGAAGGGTCCGCGCCGCAGTTGGCTCTGCCCACGTTCGTGCGCGGCGCGCGCGACCTGCTGCAAAAGCTCACCGGGACGAATGGCGGGGTGCAGGTCACCGAGATCGTGGAGAGCAACGAACCTGGCTCGCGGGTCTACGACCCCAGCCACCCCGATGCCGATGCCAACGGCTATGTCACTTACCCCAATGTCAACCTGGTCACCGAGATGACCAACATGCTGGCGGCCACCCGTTCCTACGAAGCCAACGTCACCGTCCTCAACGCCGCCAAGCAAATGGCGATGAAGACGCTAGAGATCGGGCGCGGCTAGGTGATTAGAGAATTAGAGAATTAGAGAATTAGAGAATTAGAGAATTAGAGAATTAGAGAATTAGAGAATTGGAGATTGGAGAATAGGAAATCGCTATGGCTATCAATCCGATAACACTCGCGAAAGTTCAAAGCCCACAAACCCTGGGCGCAACCTCGGGGGCGCAGAAGACGCAAGCTAAAGACGGCGCGCAAGGCTTCGGGCAGACGCTGGACACGGCGCTGGGCAACCTGAGCCAGATGCAAACCAGCTCGGATCAGGCCATGCAAAAGCTAGCCGCCGGTGAGAACGTCGATTTGCACCAGGTGATGATCGCCTCCGAACAAACCGATATTGCCTTCCGGGTGGCGCTCTCCCTGCGCGACAAGCTAGTGGAAGCGTATCAAGAAGTGATGAGGATGCAGGTGTGATTAGATGTTGAACCAACTCCGCTCTCAACTTCTCGCCCTGTGGTCGCGTACCGCCCGCACCCAACGCATTGTCGCCGGTGTGTTACTCGCCACGGGCATCACCCTCATCGGCGCCTTCACCTGGTGGGCCAGCACGCCCACTTATGGCGTAGCCTTTACCAGCCTGTCCGATGCCGACGCCGGCGCCATCGTCGAGAAACTCAAGGCTCAGAACATTCCTTACAAACTGCAAAACGGCGGCGTGATTCTTGTCCCCGTTTCAGAGGTGTACGACGTGCGTTTGAGCATGGCCAACGAAGGTCTGCCCGGCAGTTCCACTGTCGGCTTTGAACTGTTCAACACCAATTCCCTCGGCCTCACCGAATTCACTCAAAAGGTGAACTATCAGCGGGCGCTGGAAGGCGAGCTGGCGCGCACCATCGAGTCGCTTTCCAACGTCGAAAGCGCGCGGGTTCACATCGTCATCCCCGAAGCTGCCCTCTTCCCAGACCAACAAAAGCAGACTACCGCTTCGATCACTGTGCATCTCAAGCTTGGGCAAAATCTCAACGCCAATCAAGTGGAAGCCATCACTCACCTGGCGGCCTCAAGTATTGAAGGTCTCGACCCGGCCAACGTGGTCATCGTCGACTCTGATGGTCAACTGCTGTCCGCCGGGTTCCAGTCGGACGACGCCTCCGGCCTCTCGCTCTCAGGCGATCAATTGGCCACTCAACGCAAATACGAGTCCGAAGTGCAGGCCAAAGTACAGGATATGCTCACCCAGGCCCTCGGCCCCAACAAAGCCGTGGTGCGGGTGAGCGCCAAGTTGAACTGGGATCAGATCGAAACTACCGCCCAGACATTTGACGCCGACCCCGTCGTCCGCTCGTCGTCGGTGATCAGCGAAACGTATACCGGCAATGGTTCCCT
>CAYSIV010000057.1:0-10701 GCA_964431175.1 uncultured Anaerolineales bacterium | reverse complement strand
CGGCATCCCCGGCACCGACACCAACCTGCCCACCGATACCACGCCCACCTATCAAACCGTTATCACCGACACCACCGGCACAAACTACCAGCGCGGCGAGACAACAACCAACTTCGAAGTTAGCAATGTGGAACAACACACCGTGGCCGCGCCGGGGCAAGTGGAGCGAATGTCGGTGTCGGTGCTGGTAGACAGCATCACCGACCAGGCGACGCTCACCACGCTGACTCAGGTGGTGACGATGGCCGCCGGGGCCGACGAGACTCGCGGCGATCAGGTCACGGTACAAACGCTGGCTTTCGACCGCACTTATTTTGATCAACAAACTGCCGATATGCAAGGCGCCGAACAACTTGAGTTGTGGATTCGCATTGGCGCTATTGTTGCCATCGTTGTCACGGTGATCGCCGTGTTGTGGTTCCTCCAGCGTATGTTGGCGAACTTGCGCCTGCGCGCCACCAACGACATCTGGACACCTCTTCTAGCTTCTGCCGGGCAACAATCGACCCTTGCCCAACCGGCCATTGGGGCGGCTAAGCTGGGCGCCGCTTTGCCGGCAGGCGCAGAAGCCATCGCGCCCACCGCTGAGGCAGTTGCCCAGGCCATTGCTCAAGCTGCGCGAGCCGGGCTGGAAGAGCCGGCGGCTCAGTACGTGCTGTCACCGCAAACGTCACCCGAGTTAGAACGGGCCCAACGCAACGTCGTCCGTATGGTCGAGCAACGCCCGTCCATCGCGGCCGAAGTCATCCGACTCTGGTTGGACGAAGATGCCCAGCGAAAATAGTTCTGTGACCTCTTCCTTGCATGGTGAGCAAAAGGCCGCCATTCTGCTAGCCAGCCTGGGCGTGGAGCACTCGTCAGAGGTGCTGAAGTACGTGGCTGAGGAGCATCTGGAAAAGGTGATGCTGGCCGTCTCCAGCCTGGGGCCGATTCCGATGGGCACAAAGTGTAACGTGCTCGGAGAGGCCACCGAATTGATGGAAGCCGCCGAGGGTTTGCAGGGCGGCGGCCTGGAATATGCCAAGCAGTTGCTCTCGCGCGCGGTGGGCCAGCGGCGCGGCTCGGAAATTCTGGAGCGCATTACCGCCCATCAATTAACGTCGTTCGACTTCGTGCGCGCCGCCGACCCGGCTCAGGTGGCCGGATTCCTGCAAGACGAGCATCCCCAGACGATTGCGGTGGTGATGTCGTATCTGGAACCGAAGCAAGCGGGGGCGGTGATGGCCGCCCTGCCCGAAGCTTTGCGCGGCGAGGCCGCGTTGCGAATTGCCCGCATGGATCGCATCAGCCCGCAGGTTGTCTCACAGGTCGAGAAAGGCCTGGAGCGCAAATTGTCTGCTGTCGTCAGCCCGGCAGATTTGCCGACAGCAGGCGGAGTGAACTTTTTGGTAAAGATGCTCAACCAGGTGGATCGCGGCACCGAGAAGAGCATCCTGGGCGCATTGGAGAGCAGTAACCCGCAATTGTCAGATGAAGTGCGAACCAAGATGTTCACCTTCGAGGACATCATCAAACTCGACGACCGCTCGGTGCAACGCATCATGCGCGATGTGAACAAGCAGGACTTGTTGATGTCGCTCAAAGGCTCCAGCGAGGAAGTGCGGCAGTTGGTGTTCCGAAATATGTCCAGCCGCGCCGCCCAGGCCCTGAAGGAAGAACTGGAGATCGGCGGGCCGGTGCGGTTGAAGAATGTATACGAAGCGCAGAAGAAGATTGTGGAAGTGATTCGCGCCCTGGAAGCCGCCGAAGAAATTGTGCTCCAGCGCGAAGGGCAGAGTGAATATGTCGGTTAATGTCATCAAAGCAGATCGGATCAAGATAGAGTCAACGCCGTTTGTGGTGGCGGCTGAATCGGCGGCTCCGGCCAATGTCTCAGCATCACATTCGTCGTCAATCCCGGGATCGTCAGCGCCATCCAAGCCTGAATTGCAAGTCGTCCACATGATGATACCTTTGCCCGAAGACGTGGAAGAGGTGGTGCAGGCCGCCCGCGCCGAAGCCGAGGCGGCCCGCGCTGAAGCCGAACACACTATTGCCGTGGCCGAGCGCGACGCCGCCGAAATTTACCGCACCGCCCAGTCGCAAGGGTTCGAGTCGGGCCGGGCTGAGGGCCGCGCCCTCGGCGAAGCCGAAATCCACGAAGCGCTGGTGGCCGCCAAGCGCGTGCTCGAAGAAAGTTATTACTGGCGTAATGAGATGCTCAACCAGTCTGAAGCCACCCTGCTGGAGTTGGTCGGCGACATTGCCCAAAAGCTATTTGGCGAAGGGTTTGCCCTGCCGCCGGATCGGGTGAATGTGATGGTGGAGCGCGCCATTCAGCAAGCGCACGAGCTTGGCCCAACGCGCGTGCGCCTGCATCCGGAGGATGCGGCCCTGCTCAATACCATGTGGCCCTCCGGTTTGCCGGTGATGCCCGACGACACAATCAAACGCGGCGGTTGCATTGTCGAAGCCAGCCGCGGTTCGGTAGACAGCCGGATCGAAGTCCAGCTTGAAAAGATCCAACAAACCCTGGCTGACGAAATTACCGAAACCACGTAGCGTGAAGCGATGACTCTCCTTTATCCAACGACAACCATGTTCCCTCGCCCTGTCCCACCCGATCTTTCCCGCGCTCGCCGCGCTCTTGAAGGCGCAAAGACCTTACGTATTGCCGGTCGCGTAGTGCAAATTGTCGGCCTGACCATTGAGGCTCAGGGCGTAGACGGCGAGTTGGGCGAGGTCGTTGAGATTCGCCACAACTCGCACGACCGTTTGCTGGCGGAGGTAGTGGGGTTCAAAGATAGCCGCACTCTGCTGATGCCGCTTGGTGAGATGCACGGCATTCAACCGGGCAGTCCGGTGAACACTGGCAGCGGCCATTTCCGGGCGCCGGTTGGGCGGGCCCTGTTGGGGCGCGTATTGGACGGATTGGGCCGCCCCATTGACGGCAAAGGCCCATTGCTCACCACGGCGACTGTCCCTGTCACCAACGTCGTCTCTAATCCCCTCAGCCGCCAGATGATCTCCAAACCGCTGATCACGGGCGTGCGCGCCATTGACGGCCTGCTCACCTGCGGCAAGGGCCAGCGCATGGGCATCTTCGCCGGCAGTGGCGTGGGCAAGAGCACCCTCCTAGGCGCCATCGCCCGTAACTCGCGCAGTGATGTTGCGGTGATTGCCTTGATTGGCGAGCGCGGGCGCGAGGTGAAGGAATTTATCGAACACAATTTGGGGCCGGAAGGCCTGGCCCGGTCGGTGGTGGTGGTCTCCACTTCCGACCAGCCCGCCCTCGTTCGACTCAAGGGCGCGTGGGTGGCGACCGCGATTGCCGAAGGTTTTCGTAACGAAGGGCTGGACGTGATCTTGATGATGGACTCGGTGACGCGCGTGGCGATGGCTCAGCGCGAAGTGGGGCTGGCGGTGGGCGAGCCGCCAGCCAGCAAGGGTTACACCCCTTCCGTCTTTGCCCTGATGCCTAAACTGATGGAGCGCGCTGGAACATCAGACCGCGGAACGATTACCGGCTTTTACACCGTCCTGGTGGACGGCGACGATTTCAACGAGCCGATCTCTGACGCCGCCCGCTCGATCCTCGACGGCCATATTACCCTGTCGCGCGAGCTGGCGGCGCGCAATCATTACCCGGCTATTGACGTTCTACATTCGGTGAGCCGGTTAATGCCTGCCGTCACCGACTCGGCGCACCGCGACCTTGCCGGCCGCCTGCGCCGCAACCTGGCCGCTTACGAAAAGGCGCACGACCTGATTAATATCGGCGCTTACGCTCATGGCTCCGACCCGCAAATTGACGAAGCCTTGGCCATTCTGCCGAAAGCGATGGAGTTTCTGCAACAGGGCCACGCGCCAACGGTGTATGAAGACACGCTTCAGTTATTGGAGCAAGTATTTGAATAAACGCCAACTGTCAACCGCGAAATTTGCCTGTCGTTTCATGGTTGACGTTTAGCGCTTCAGAGCTTCAGAAATGGCAAGAACCTTCTCCCTCCAGTCCGTTCTCTCTTATCGCGAGCGCATCGTCGAAACGCTCGAGATGGAGTTGGGCCGCCTGCTGGCAACCGAGCGGAAGATCATGGCGGCGATTGCCGCTCTGAATCGGGATGAGAAAGAAACACTCGCCGAACTGGCCCGGCGTCAGACCGGCGTGCTCGACCTGACGGCAATCGATCAATTGCGCGGCCATTTACAAAACCTGCACCAGCAGATCGAGGCTCAGCAAAAGCGCCTGGCTGAAATGCAAAAGCAGATCGAAGCCAAGCGTGAAGAAATAACGACCGCCCAACAGGAAAAAGAGACTCTCGACAAGCTCAAGGAACGTGAAGAAGAGGCGTGGCAGGCCGAGCTCCTGCGACGCGAAACCGCCGAACGCGACGATATTTATATCGCCCAGGCGTATCGAAGAAGTCAGGAGTAACAATGTTCGACTTACCAGGCTCATCGTCCACCCAACTCCAGATGCAAATGCTCCTCATGCGAGTCATCATGCAAGCTCTGGAGCGGATTACGAGCGCTCAGCCAACGTCTCGGCAGTCTACTGACGGCAGTTGGGTCTACCCCGGCTCGCGCGATATCGGCTCACAAAATCCATCGGCGTTCGATTCGTTAATCGAAGACTCTTCGCGCCGCTACCAACTCGACCCGGCACTGGTGAAAGCCGTTGTCCAGGCTGAGTCCAACTTCAACCCGAGCGCCGTCTCAGCGGCGGGCGCGCAGGGGTTGATGCAATTGATGCCCGGTACGGCGGCATCGTTGGGCGTGACCGACTCTCTCGACCCCGTTCAAAACGTCAACGGCGGCGCGCGCCTACTGCGAGACCTGCTCAACCGTTACGACCAGAACGTCTCGCTGGCGCTGGCGGCTTATAACGCCGGCCCCGGCGCGGTGGACAAATACGGCGGCGTGCCGCCTTACGCCGAAACCCAACGCTATGTGCCGCGCATTCTCAATCTATACAAAACCTATCGCGGCGAAGAATGACTCGGGTGGCGCAATGCGTATTGCCGATCAGCGGCTTCACCCAACACGAAACACGCAACCTGACTCGCTGGAGAAACAACCATGCCTAACTTGATCAACGACTCTACTACCAATGCCCTCAACTCTGCTCTGGATGGTTTAAGCGCCCGCCAGCAAGTGATCGGCCACAACATCGCCAACGCCGAAACACCCGGCTACCAGGCTCTGACCGTCTCATTCGAGAGCCAGCTTGAAAAGGCCGTCAACCCCGCCCATGGGACTCAACTGGCGATTACGAACGCAAGCCATTTGCCCTCCGGCGATCTGAAGGAAAACGGGCCGCGCATCGTTCAGCGCACCGGCGGCGCCAATCGCCTCGACGGCAACAACGTAGACATTGATGCCGAGATGACGCAGTTGGCTGAAACGTCCATTCGTTATCAATCCATCACCCAACTTGTCAGCCGCAAACTGGCCCTGCTCAAAGCCATTGCCAGCGGAAGGTAATAACTCATGCCGCCAAATGTCTCGCTCGTCATCCCCGAAATGCTCATCGTCACGCCCAAAAAAGGCGGGGCCAAGCTTGACGGTGAATTTGAAGCCACCCTGGAGACCATAACCGCCTCTATGCCGGGAACGCCACCCGCGTCATTTGCCGGCATGCCAATGCCGGTTTTGCCAGCAGAAGAGTCGGCTCACCCCGAAGCTGCGTCCGGCGACAAACGCCCTTCGGTGGAACTGGCAACCGACCCGGTAATTGAAGCGCTGGCCGCGATGGCGATTTCGGTGACGCCGCCTCCGGCACAGCTCTCGGCAACACCGGTGGAATTACCCCCTGACAGCGCCACGATCGCGGCCATCGCCGGCAACCTGCCTATGACGAGGTCACGAACAAACACATCCCCCGTTCAACAAGCCGGGCTGCTCCCGGCGTCGGCTGAATCTGAAAACGAAGAAGCGCCAGCGAACGACGAGGCTAATGAACCAATTCAACTAGCCGGGCCGCAAACTCTCTCAACCGGGGCCAAAGAAACCGCTGCGCCCGTCACCGCCCGAGGGCGCAAACCAGCCGAGAAAGAGAAACTTGCTAAACAAGAAACTGCCGGGCAGACGCTTCCGGGCAAAGTTGAGGCCACCGCAGAGCCAGACCCTCGGGTTGTCGGGGTGAAAGCGGCTTCATCGCCTGCTCAACCTGCGCAACCGGCCACCAGCGAAACGCCAAGCATCAACAATATAGGCATCAAAGTTGAAAGCAAATTGGCGGGTACTGCCAATCCTAAAAATGTCGATGTAAAAGTTGAACCCGAATCTGTCAGCCGGGCTGAGAAGCCCGGGAACGCCGCCAACTCTAAAGACGTAAGCGCAAAGGTTAAGCTTGAGGCCGGAAACCGCTCCGAGAAGCTTGCAAGCGCTGTCGACCCTAAAGACGCGAGCCCAAAAATTGAAAGGGGAACCGTAAGCGGCGCTGAGAAACCTGAGAGCGCCGCCAAGGTTGAAAGCAAACCGGCGAATGCGGTTAGCGCTGAGAGTATTACCCCAAAGATTGAGCGCCAAACCGGGAGTGGCGCTGAGAAACCTGAGAGCGCCGCCAAGGTTGAAAGCAAACCGGCGAACGTTGTTAGCGCCGAAGATGTCAACGTGAAAGTTGGGCCTGAAACTGTAAGCGGTGCTGACAAACCTGAGAGCGCCGTCAAGGCTGAAAGGAAACCAACGAACGTTGTTAGCGCCGAAGGTGTCAATACAAAAGTTGAGCATGAAGCTGTAAGCAGTATCGAGAAACCTGAGAGCGCCACCAAGGTTGAAAGCAAACCAGCGAATGCGGTTAGCGCCGAAGATGCCAACGTGAAAGTTGGACGTGACGCCGTCAGCCGTACTAACAAACCTGAGAGCGCCGTCAAGGTTGAAAGCAAACCGGCGAACGCCGTTAGCGCCGAAGATGCCAACGTGAAAGTTGGACGTGACGCCGTCAGCCGTGACAACAAACCCGAGAGCGCCGCCAAGGTTGAAAGCAAACCGGCGAATGCGGTTAGCGCTGAGAATATTAACCCGAAGGTTGAGCGCAAGGCCGGGAGTAACGCTGAGAAGCCCGAGAGCGCCGCCAAGGTTGAAAGCAAACCGGCGAACGTTGTTAGCGCCGAAGATGTCAACGTGAAAGTTGGGCCTGACGCCGTCAGCCGTGGTAACAAACCTGAGAGCGCCTTCAAAGTTGAAAGCAAACCGGCGAGCGTGGTTAGCACCGAAGATGTCATCGTAAAAGTTGAGCATGAAGCTGTCAGCGGTACTGAGAAACCTGAGAGTGCCGCCAAGGTTGAAAGCAAACCGGCGAATGCGGTTAGCGCTGAGAATATTTACCCAAAGATTGAGCGCAAAACCGTCAGTGGCACTGAGAAGCCTGAGAGCGCCGCCAAGGTCGAAAGTAAACCGGCGAACGTGGTTAGCGCCGAGAACATCAACCTAAAAATTGAGCGCAAGGCCGGGAGTGACGCTGAGAAGCCCGAGAGCGCGGCCAAGGTTGAAAGCAAACCGGCGAGCGCCGTTAGTGCCGAAAATATCAACGCGAAAGTTGAGCATGAAGCTGTAAGCGGTGCTGAGAAACCTGAGAGTGCCGCCAAGATTGAAAGCAAACCGGCGAACGCCGTTAGCGCCGAAGATGTCAACGTGAAAGTTGGGCCTGACGCCGTCAGCCGTTCTAACAAACCTGAGAGTGCCGCCAAGGTTGAAAGTAAGGCGGTGGGCGCCGTTAGCGCCGAAAACATCAACACGAAAACTGAGCGCAAAATCGGGGATGGCCCTGAGAGACCTGAGAGCGCCGTCAAGGTTGACAAAGTAGAAGCCGCCCCCGCCGGGGCAACGGGCTGGCAAGCCAAGCCAGTGAGCGACTCCGGGCCGACGATCACCTCACCCACGACTCACCCGGCGGCGGCTAACCTTCCTGAGCCTTTGCGGCCGGTGGTGATGACGATGCGTAACGCCCTCGCCCAGGGCCAGGACGAGATACGCCTGCAACTTCAGCCCGAGTCGCTGGGGCGAGTGGAGGTGCGATTGCATTACGACGGCGCTGAAGTCCGGGTGCAGTTAACCGCCGAGACAGCGCAAACCAGCGCCCTGCTCCAACACCATGCCCCCGATTTACGCGCCGCGCTGGCTGAAGCGGGAGTAAACGTAAGTCAACTATCGGTGACAATAGGCGATGGCCGCTCGCCCGGCTCACAAGGCTTTCCAGGTTCGCAGAACCAGCAGGCGTTCACGCCGGACGGGGCCGGAGAACGCCCCCCACGCGAACCGGCGGTTGCTCCGGCCCGCCCCGCCAGTACCCGGCCTATTCCGTCAGCGCGAATCGATTATCGTGTGTAAGTTTTACCTGATATTTACAAAAGAAAGGAGTTCTCTATGTCGATAACATCTGTAACATCTGTTGCGGGAGCCAGCCAGGGAGCCGCCTCGACGGCCCAAGCATCACCCTTCAACGGCGACGCATTTATGAAGCTGCTGCTCGCGCAACTCAAGCACCAGGATCCGCTCAACCCGATGAAAGACCAGGAGTTCATGGCTCAACTTGCTCAGATGAATACCCTGTCTGAGATGCAAAAGCTCAATACCAACATTGAAGCCATGACTCGGGCGCAGGCCATCTCGCAAGGGGCGGGCCTGATTGGCAAAGCTGTGCAAGCCACATTGGGCGGCCGCCTTGTGCAGGGCGTCGTTCAAAGCGTGCGGGTCACGGGCAACGAAGCCATGCTCGATCTGGGCGGGGCCGTCGTCAAACTCTCAGATGTAAATTCTGTATGGGAGGTGAGCAATGGCCCAGTTTGAAATTGCAAACCTGGCCGGCATCAGCCGGACCGCCCGGCTTCCGGCCGAGAGTGTGGCCTGCCCGCCCAAGCCGGCCGAGGGTGTCGCCGGCGGGGCGTCGTTTGAGACGCTGTTAGCCGCGAACTCAGTGCGCCTCTCGTCGCACGCCCAAAAGCGGCTGGCCGCGCGCGACATTCGTCTCGACGCGCCGGCTGCAAAACGATTGGCTGAGGCGGTGGATCGCGCTCAGCAAAAAGGCAGTCAAGACTCGCTGATCCTGATGGATGATCTGGCCTTCGTCGTCGATGTCCAGCGGCGCATAGTCGTCACTGCCGTGAACTCGAACAGCCAGAAGGAAGGAGTGTTCACAAATATCGACAGTGTCGTACTCGCCAAATAATTCAGGATTCGGGATTGTCGTAATCCAAAGTCGGAATCTGAAATCTGTAATTCCACCGGGCCGGTCCTCTCGCAGGAAGCCCTCTGGCAAATCGTAACCAAACTTTAGTTTACTGTCCAGGGAGGACACTATGCTTCGCTCAATGTATTCCGCCATCACCGCCCTTACTCTGCACCAGACCTACATGGACGTGGTGGCCAACAACTTAGCCAACGTCAACACGACTGCCTATAAAGCTCAGCGCGTCGATTTCAAGACGCAGCTCAGCCAGCTCAGCTCGGTGGGCCACGCCCCCACCGCCGCCGGGGTCACCCCTTCACTCGGCGGCCAGAACGCGATTCAGGTGGGGCTGGGAACCCAACTGGGGGCGATCACCAAAGTCTTCACTCAAGGCTCACTGCGAACCACCGGCCGCACCACCGACCTCGCTATTCAGGGCGACGGCCTCTTCGCGCTTGACGATGGCTCACCGATTCACGCCTACAGCCGCGATGGCGCGATCGACATCGGCCAGGACGGCGCGCTGACTCACATCAACACCGGCCTGCACGTCCTGGGCTGGCAAGCCGACCCGGTCACCGGCCTGATCGACACCACCGCCTCGCTCACCGCCATCACCATTCCCATCAACTCCTCGATTGCCCGGGTCACGGCCAACGCCACCTTCAACGGCAACCTGGACTCGCGACTGCCAATCGTGGCCCCCGGCAACACCCTGACCAACACCATGTCGGTGTACGACTCGCTTGGCAACGCCCACAACATCACCCTGACCTACACCCACACCGGGGCCGGGGCCTGGAGTTGGGCGGCGACGACGACCGACCCCAACATCACCGGCTTCGTCGGCGGGGCTGGCGCTTTCACCTTCGACGTGAACGGCCAGCTCACCGCTGGCGGTGCGCCGGCGATTAACATCACCTACGCCGCCGCTGCGGGCGTCATCACCCCACAACCCGTGACCCTCGACTTCACCGACGTGACCCAACTGGCCGACACCGGCAACATCAACCAGGCCTCGCAGGACGGTTTGGCCGCCGGTTCGCTCACCGGCGTTTCGGTGGTGAGCAATACCGGGCGGGTGGTGGCCGCTTACTCAAACGGCATGACGCGCGACATCGGCCAGGTGGCGGTGGCGAACTTCGTCAACCCGGCCGGCCTGCTCTCGGCCGGCGAGAACCTGTATCGCCCGTGGCTCAACTCCGGCGACCCACAAATCGGCGTGGCCGGCAGTGGCGGGCGCGGCATCCTGACTGCGGGCTACCTCGAAAGCTCCAATGTGGATCTGGCCCAGGAGTTTACCAATATGATCACCGCCCAGCGCGGCTTCCAGGCCAACTCGCGAGTGATCACCACTTCCGACGAGATGTTGCAGGAACTGGTGAATATGAAGCGGTAAGGGGCTGAAATAGAAAGCCTCCCGAAGGTTTGCGAAGCACCCCGCAGCGAAGCGGAGTGGGCAGAACCTTCGGGAGGTTTTTTTGTCTCTGGAAGGGTCTGCTCGGCGCCCATGTCGGTGAAGGGCGCGGCCCAGTTCTCGTAATACCAGACCA
>CAYSIV010000056.1:0-24351 GCA_964431175.1 uncultured Anaerolineales bacterium | reverse complement strand
TTCCTCGTAGCGCAACTTGATGCCGTGCAGGATGCTGATGGTCTCCTCGATGGTTGGCTCGTCTACGTTCACCGGCTGGAAACGGCGTTCGAGGGCGGCGTCGCTTTCGATGTGTTTGCGGTATTCGTTGAGGGTCGTTGCCCCGATAACTTGAATCTGCCCACGCGAGAGGGCGGGTTTAAGAATGTTGGCGGCATCCACCGACGAGCCGGCCGAACCGGCGCCGACGAGCATGTGCACTTCATCAATGAACAGAATCGAGTTTGATATTTTGACTTCTTCGATCACGCGCTTGAGTCGTTCTTCAAACTGGCCGCGATACATGGTTCCGGCTACCAGCGAACCGACATCCAGTTGCAGGACGCGGCGGCCCAGGAGGGGTTCAGGGGTGTCGCCGGCAACAATGCGCTGGGCCAGGCCTTCGATAATGGCCGTTTTGCCTACGCCCGGCTCGCCGATGAGGGCCGGATTATTTTTGGTGCGGCGGGCCAGAATTTGGATAACCCGCTCGATCTCGCTCTGGCGGCCAATGACCGGGTCGAGCTTGTTGTCTTCGGCCAGGGCAGTGAGGTCGGTGGCGAGTTGATCGACGAGAGGCGTCTTGCTCTTGGCGTCTTTCTTCTTTTCGGGCGCGCCCCCAGCCGTTTGCTTTTGCGGGGTCGTCGAAGGCGGGGTTGTCGGTTGTTGCGGATTCTCTTGCAGGACCCGCCGGGTTTGGCGGCGAATCTGTTCGGGTGAGATGCCGAGTTTGTTGAGCACGTCAATGGCGACGCCCTCGTTATGGCGCACCAGGCCAAGCAGGATGTGCTCGGTGCTGATGTAGTGCTGGCCCATGCGTTTGGCTTCGTCAATGGCCAGTTCAAGGGTGCGGCGGGTGCCGGGGGCCAGATCGATTCTGGAAGGTTTGTTGCGCTGGCCGGGGCCGCTGAGGCGTTCCACCATTTCCTGCACGCGCCGCTGTTCGAGGCCCAGTTCACGCAGAACGCGCCCGGCCACACCGCCTTCTTCGCGCATCAGGCCAAGCAGTAAATGCTCGGTGCCGATGTAGTTGTGCCGCAGGCGTTCGGCTTCTTCCTGGGCCAGGCTCAACACTCGGCGCGCTCGTTGGGTGAACCGCTGCATTTTATCGGTCACAGATTTATCCTCCAGGTGTTCTCAAAAAGAAAACTGTTTCCAAAATAATTTTCCTCTCTCACCGGCTCGGTGCAACGTAATGATGATGAGAGGTGGTGAGCTTTTCAAGCAAACTCGCCGCAAACACAAACTATATGGATGATTTCAAGGTGAGTATATTGTACCGCCAATCAACCCGGATTAATCTAGCCAATTGTACTGCGAGGAAGATTTGGATAATTTATTTACGAAATTCTAATAATGCGTATAAAAAGTCGCGCGCGGGTGAAAGTGCCCGCGCGCGGTCTGGATGTTATTTAGCCTACTCTGGCTCGTCGTCTGGGATGTCGCCTGAAGCGCTCTCCCAGTCGCTCTCAAGGTATCTCGCCGAACCTACTTCTTTCAGGCTTAGTCCGATCCGCCGTTTGTCCGGCTCGATCTTGACAATGCGTAAGGCGTAGGTCTGACCTTCCTGCACCACGTCTTTGGGGTGGGCAATTCGGCCATCTGAGAGTTCGGAAATGTGGATCAGGCCTTCGATTTCGTCGTTGCCCTTGATCCGAGCGAACGCTCCGAACTTGGTCAGCTTGGTGATCGTGCCCTCCACCAATTGTCCGATCTTATATTGCTGAGTAATACGCGACCACGGGTCGCCTTCCAGCCGCTTCATCGAAAGCGCAATGCGTTTGCGATCCTTCTCCACGCTCAAAACTTGCACTTTGACTTCCTGGCCGACTTTGAGGATTTCTTTAGGGTGCTCAATGCGCTTCCAGGTCAGTTCAGACAGGTGCACCAGACCGTCCGCTCCGCCCACATCCACAAATACGCCGAATGGGGCAATGGAGATCACACGCCCGGTGCAAATGTCGCCTTCTTTGAGGTCAGAGAGCAACTGCTCCCGTTGCGCCTCGCGGCTTTCTTTGGCGGCGGCGCGCTCGGAGAGAATGAGGCGGTTGCGTTCACGGTCAACTTCTACCACCTTGACCATGATTTGCTCGCTGACCATCTTGGCCCATTTCTGCTCCGGCGTATCTCCTTCGATGCGGCGGCGGCGGGCGGGGCCCATCTGCGAGGCTGGCACAAAACCGCGCACGTTGCCCACTTTGACGATCAGGCCGCCCTTGTTGTAACCGGCAATCAGGCCCTTGTACACCGCCTGGCTGTCCAGCAGGTCTTCGGCGTCCCGCCAGTCACGCTCTTGCTGGGCGCGACTAAACGACAGGATAATATTGCCGTTATCGTCTTCTGGATCAACGATATAAACCAGCAAATCCTGACCGACCTGGAGGCCCTCGCGGATGCGAGCGTCCATTTGCTCCAGTTCCTTGCCGCTGATGATACCCTCACTTTTGGCGCCAACATCCACCAAAATTTCAGAGTGAGTGATATGTGTGATCTTGCCTTCGCGAACTTCTCCTTTTGTCAGTTGGCTCATGCCATAGTCTGACTCGAGGAGGCTAGTCATCGGGTGCGCCTCGCCCTCGCTCCCGACGTTTTCTGGGCTTTGCTCCATTAACTCTTTTTCTCCATCCGATAAGTCTTGATCGGCATTATAAGGCGGAATCTACGGAATCGCAACCTACAGGTCACTTTTACTCATCTTATCTTGTCGAACAGGCCAGGCAGACGGTATACAATTGAGTCTTATATGGACTCGCTTGAAGGCATCGTCGAGCGCATCACTTACTACAGCGAAGAAACCGGGTACACCGTCTTGCGGCTTCGACCATCCGGTGTGCGCCCTGGCGGGGCGTTTTCTGCCGGTGAAGACGATCTTCTTACCGTGGTGGGCAACTTGCCCGAAGTGAACGCGGGTGAGAGCCTGCGGCTGGAAGGCGTTTGGGCGGCGCACCCGCAGTATGGCAAACAATTCAAAGCCGAAAAGTGCGAGCAAGTTCTCCCGGCCTCGGTCGAGGGCATCAAACGCTACCTCGGGTCGGGCCTTATCAAAGGCATCGGGCCAAAAACGGCGGCCCGCATTGTGAAAAAATTCGGGGCCGAGACGCTCCAGATCATTGACGAGAAACCACGCGCCTTGCGCGACGTGCTCGGCATCGGCCCCAAAAAGGCGGCCCTCATCGAAGTCGCCTGGGGCCAGCAGAAGGCCATCAAAAACGTGATGATCTTCCTGCAAGGTCACGGCGTCTCCACCGGCCTGGCGGTGAAAATTTACAAGCAGTACGGCAACATGTCCGAGCAGATTGTGAAGAACGACCCGTACCGGCTGGCGCGGGACATTTACGGCATCGGCTTCAAGACCGCCGACAAGATTGCCAAGCAACTCGGCCTGCCGCCCGACGCGCCGAGCCGGGTGGAAGCCGGGGTGGCTTATGCCCTCGGCGAACTCTCGGACGAAGGTCACGTTTACAGCCCGCTCGAAAAGCTGACGACGACCGCCGCCGAACTGCTCGAAGTGCCGCCCGAGGCGGTGGGCGCGGCGGTTGACCGCCTGTTGGTTGAGGGCCGAATCAAAAAAGAAGCGTTGCGGATTGAAGAGATAAAAGGCGGGGGGCAGAAAACGGTTCGGGAGGAGCAGGCGGTTTACCTGGCGCCGTTTTACTTCGGCGAGATCGGCGTTACTAATCGGTTGACGAAGATGCTGGAGTCGCCGGCCTCTTATCTAAATGATCTACACGATGCGGACTTGACTACCTTGATCGCCAAAGCCAGCGCCCAACTTTCGGAAGAGCAGAGGCTGGCCGTGCGGCGGGCGCTGGAAAACAAAGTGTCGGTGATCACCGGCGGCCCGGGGACGGGCAAGACGACGGCGCTCAAGACTCTTATCCAAGTGTTGGATGCAACGAAACATGCATATGCGTTGGCCTCGCCCACCGGCCGCGCCGCCAAACGCCTGAGCGAGGCCACAGGCCGCCCGGCCAAGACCCTCCATCGCCTGCTCGGCTTTCAGCCCGGCATCGGCTTCAACCACAACGAAGAGAAACCTCTGCCCGTTCACATGCTGATCGTGGACGAGGCCAGCATGATTGACCTGCTGTTGATGAACAACCTGCTCAAGGCCCTCGACCCGCTGGCGCACTTGCTGTTGGTGGGCGACGTGGATCAATTGCCGAGCGTGGGCGCGGGCGACGTTTTGCGCGACGTGATCGGCTCGAACACGGCGGCGGTCACGCGGCTCTCGGTCATCTTCCGGCAGGCGCAGGACAGCCTGATCATCACCAATGCCCACCGCATCAATAAAGGCGAGATGCCGATCACCTCAGGTGGCACGGGCGGGTCTGAGGCCCGCCCCAACGAGGATTTCTTCCTGTTCGCCGTCGAAGACCCGGAAGAAGCCGCCAACTGGGTGGTGGACGTTGTTCAGAACCGCATCCCGGCCAAGTTTGGATTGGACGCCGTGAATGACGTTCAGGTGTTGTCGCCGATGTATCGCGGCGCGGTGGGGGTGGCGAATTTGAACACGCGCTTGCAGGCCGCCCTCAACCCGCCCTCCGCCAAAAAATTAGAACGCAAGATGGCGGGCCGAATCTTCCGCGTGGGCGATAAGCTGATGGTGACGCGCAACAACTACGACAAGGACACCTTCAACGGCGACATCGGGCGGCTGACGGCGATTGATTTAGAAGATCAGACGCTGACGCTCAATTTAGACGGGCGGCAGGTGGAATATGATTGGCTGGAAGCTGACGAGCTGGCGCACGCCTTCGCCATCTCGGTTCACAAATCACAGGGCGCAGAATATCCCGCCGTCGTCATCCCCATTCTCACCCAGCACTACTTGATGCTCCAGCGCAACCTGCTGTACACGGCAGTGACGCGGGCCAGAAAGCTGTGCGTCCTTGTCGGCACGCGCAAGGCGATTGCGATGGCAGTGCGGAATGCGACGGTGGCGGAGAGGTATAGCGGGTTGGAGACTAGACTTAAGGAGAAGTGAATTTGGGAGTGAGGGAGGAATGGCGAGGCCAAAGCGGAAGTGGAGCAGATGATTGAGGGGAAATAACCCGTGCTATACTTCGCCCAGAGGAATATAAGCTATGTCACCCATTACCCTCGAAGTGTCCGATGAATTAGCCCAGCGGTTGCGTCCGTTCGCCGAACGTTTGCCGCGCATCCTCGAACTGGGTCTGCGCGAACTGAACGCCGCAACACAATCAGGGTTCGTGGGCACCGCCGAAGTGCTGGAGTTTTTAGCCGGATTGCCGACTCCACAGGAGATTTTGGCCCTGCGCCCTTCGGAAGCGCTTCAATCGCGAGTGAGCGCACTGTTAGAGAAGAATCGCTCTGAAGGTTTGAGCCATGAGGAAGAGGAAGAGTGGGAGCATTACCAATATCTGGAGCATCTAGTGCGAATCGCTAAGGCCAAAGCTTATCTCAAGCTGAATGCCTCATGAGCAGTGCCTATATTACAGCCGCGCTCCGGCATTTGGTTTATGAACGCGCTAACGGCTGTTGCGAGTATTGCCTCACCCCCGAAGCAGTTATCCTCGTCGCGCACGAAGTAGATCACATCATTGCCGAAAAACACGGCGGCCCTACAAAAGAAGACAACCTGGCTTTATCCTGCGCACTCTGCAACAAGCGCAAAGGAAGCGACCTGGCTTCACTTGACCCGGACACAGGCGAGATTGTGCCGCTTTATAATCCTCGCCGCAATCGTTGGGCTGACCACTTTCAACTCAACGGCGCTCAATTTGTGCCGCTCACGCCAGTGGGTCGAACTACGACTCACTTCTTGCAACTTAATTCCCCTGAGCGTGTCCTTGAACGCGAACTGTTGCTTGCCGCAGGCTTGCTGAAGCCAATTGGCTGACTACAGGCCGCTTCACTCCTCAAACAAACTCTTCACTTCTACTTCAAATCCTGGCAGAACATCATCGCCGGGCAGAACGTCGCCTTCCTTGAATTCTCGGATGTCAGTGATGGAGCGGTAGGCAAACATGGTTTCAGCTTCAGGATCAATCACCCAGGCCAGTTTAACGCCAATGGCAAAATACTCTCGCAACTTCTGTGTGACCTCCACCATCGTATCGTCCGGCGACAACACTTCTACGATGAGCTCCGGCGCGACATCCAAGTAGCCTTGCTTCTTCTTGCGTTGCGCGTAGCGTTCATTGGAAATGAAGAGGGCATCCGCCGCCCGCACCCGGTCCGGATCGCGCCGCGTAAACAAGCCAGCTTCCCCCACCAACACTTTGCCTGCCTGGCGAGCGCGGGCAAAATTCTCAAGCGCCGCCGCTATTCGCATCTCAATGATTGCGTGAGTGACATTTGTCGGACTCATTGGCACGATTCTCCCATCAATTAACTCGCACAGGCCAACGCCCGGCATTCGGTACAACTCATCGCCGGTAATCAGTTTTTCTGCGGGGGGCGCAATTGCAACAGCCATAAGTCACCTCTGCCTTGATTTTACTACGGAACTAACACCACCTTCCCCGTCGTCAACCTCGCTTCCAAATCCCGGTGGGCCTGCGCCGCCTCGGCCAGCGGGTATGTCCGCTCGACGCGAATCTTGAGTTCGCCAGAAGCAATCCAGTTGAAGACTTCGTTGGCCCGCTGGAGCAAAGAGGCACGGTCGGGGTTGTAGTGGCCGATGGTGGGCCGGGTGAGGAAGAGTGAGCCTTTGTTCATCAGGGTGATCGGGTCGAACGGCGGCACCGGCCCGCTGGATGCGCCGTACAGCACCATATAACCGCGCGGGCGCAAACAGTTCAGGCCCTTCTCGAACGTCGTCTTCCCCACCGAGTCGTAGACACAGGCCACACCCTTGCCGTCGGTCAGGCGTTTCACTTCTGCCTCAAAGTCGGCTTGCGAATACAGAATCACCTCGTCGGCCCCAGCCTCACGGGCCAACTGTGCTTTGGCTTCGGTGGAAACGGTGGCGATGACGCGCGCCCCTTGCCGCTTGGCAACTTGCGTGAGCAGTAAGCCCACGCCGCCCGCCGCCGCGTGAACCAGCACCGTGTCGCCCTTTTGCACCGGGTACGTGTCAAAGACAAGATAGTGGGCCGTCATGCCTTGCACCGTCGCCGCCACTGCCTGACGGTCGTCAATGGAGTCCGGCGCCGGGACCAGGCTGGCGGCTTTCACGGCGGCATACTCGGCGTACGCGCCCAGTACCGGGCTGTAAACGACTCGGTCGCCCACTTTGACTTCGGTCACATCAGAGCCAAGCGACTCGACCCGGCCGGCGGCCTCCACGCCAGGGGTGAACGGCAGTGCGCCGGGGTAACGGCCAGTCCGGTGATACACGTCAATGAAGTTCAACCCGATGGCGGTGACCTTGACCAGCGCTTCGCCCGGGCCCGGTTGCGGCGTTGGAATCTCCTCGTAGTTCAACACTTCCGGGCCGCCGTATTGATGAACACGAATCGCGTGCATCGTTGAATCCTCCTTGCCAGAAATTCACCGCGAAGACGCAAAGGGCGCTAAGGAAATCAAGGGAATAACTTGGTGTCCTTTGCGTCTTCGCGGTTCAGTTAACTGCGAGACGGGCGCAAGACGCGGGCGACCAGATACAAGCCGACAGCAATCAACACCACCGGCCAGACGAAGTTGACCGCACTGCTGAAGCCGATGACCAGGAACACGCCCATGACCGCCAGCGCCGCCGCTGGAATGAGCGCCCAGCGCATACGTGTGAACAGGAAGACGAGGGCGAACGTCACGGCCAGGCCGAGAAAGAAGATGCCGCCCGTTCCTAATTCCGGCAGACTCTGTGAAGCAATCGTCACCATCGCCAGCGTCAACAACACGCCGCCTGGAATGACGGCCCACCAGTTCTCCCGTCGGGCAATGAACACCGCCCAAAAACTGAGCCCAATCGCGCCCAGAAAGATCGCCCCACTCCACTCGCCCGGAAACCCGGGAAGAAGCAACTGCGAGCCAGCCGTGGCCGCCAGGCCCAACAGAGTGAACCCCGGGATGAGCGCCCACCAGTGAACGCGATTAGTGAAGAACACGATCAGAAATGCTGCGCCGCCTAGCGCAAACAGCGCCGGCCAGACGTAGTCCATCCCGCGCAGAACGCCAAAATTCTGCAACAAGTACAACACACCGAGGCCAATTAATAGCAGGCCCCATAGAGCATTCAGGTTTCGTCTCATAGCAACCTCTTTGAATTCGACGAAGGACGAAAGACGGGGGACGAACGAAATGACCTTCGTCTTCCGTCATTCGTCTTTCATCGGCAAAACGCACTCCGGCGAGTCAAAGGCCGGGTTGTTCACTAACGTCGACACCGCTACTGCCTTCATTTGCGAAGCGGCAAAGGGTTTGAGCAACGGCAAACTTTTTTCGGCGGGCAGTTCGCCCGGCGTCAGCCACAGGTCGTAAGCTTTGGGCGGCAGAATGACCGGCATCCGGTCATGAATCTTTTCCATGAGGGCGTTGGGCGTGATAGTGATGATGGTGCAACTCTTGATCCACACCTCATCCGGCGACTTCCAGGCCTCCCACAACCCGGCGAAGGCAAAGGGGCGGCCATCTTTGAGTTGGATGAACATCGGCGTTTTGGTTTTGCCTTCCTTCTTCCACTCATAAAATCCGTCGGCCACGATCAGGCATCGCCGCTTCTTGAGGGCCGCGCGAAACGATGGCTTCTCGGCCAGTGTCTCGGCGCGGGCGTTGATCATTCTATTTCCAATTTTGGGGTCCTTGGCCCACGAGGGAATCAGGCCCCACTTGAGCAGTTCCAACTTTCGCCCGCCGTCGCCGGCTAACACGGCGGCCACTGGCTGGGTCGGGGCAATGTTATAGCGCGGGGCAAGTTCCGGCGGAACCGAGTCCAGTTCAAACACTTCGCGCAGAACGTCAGGATTCAGAGTAAGGGTAAATCGGCCACACATGGAAATGACGAAGGACGCACGACGGAGGACGAAAGCTTCTTCTTTCGTCCATCGTCTTTCGTCTATCGTCCACAATCACAACGGCAACAACCCCTTTTGCGCCGCCATCAACACGCCCAACTGGGCCGAGCCGTCAATGAACTCGCCGCGCCCGACCATTTGCAAAACTTCAGCGGCAGGCAGGAGCACCACCTCCAACTCTTCGCCGTGATCCAAATTTTGTTTCGTGGGCGTGAGATCGGCGGCAAAGAAGATGTTCATCGTGGCTTGCAGTGAGCCGGGGAAGGGATTGTAGCGGCAAAGCAGTTCAATGCGTCCGGGGCGGAAGCCGGTTTCTTCTTCAAGTTCGCGGGCGGCGGCGGTCTCAATTGGCTCGCCTTCGTCCACCCGGCCACCGGGCAAATCAAGGATCACGGCTCGAATCGGGTGACGGTATTGTTGGGTGAGAACAATTTGGCCGTCGTTTGTCAGGGCTACGCACGTCACCGCCTCCATCGGGCTGGCGAGGTAAAAGTACGGCCAGCGGCGGCCCGCTCGCTCCAGCGTGTCCATCACAATGCGAACATGAGGAGACTCGAAGAGTGTTTTGGAGTCGACGATCTGGTAGTCGCTCATAGGAGTTGGAACCACGGATTTCACGGATTACACCGATTTTTTTCCTAATCTGTGTAATCTGTGGTTACGGTTTTATAATTGCACTTACGCCAAGCAAATTGTAGCACCAAACAAGGAGCCATCATATGCGTCTCGTCACCTTTCTTCATCACAACCAGCCCACCCTGGGCCTCATTCGCGACGAAACAATCACCGCCATCCACGGCCTTTCGATGCTTGATCTGATCGCCGCCGGGCCAGGCATTCATGCCAACCTGAGTGCCCTGCCTCAGGCCGCTGGCGCGTTAGTGGCCGGGCCGCTGGCCGGCGGGCAACTGCTCGCTCCGATTCCCAACCCCAGGCGCAACATCATCTGCGTCGGCCTGAACTACGCCGAACACGCCAAAGAATCGGCGGGGGCGTTCGGGCGCGAGGCGAAGATTCCGAAGGTACCGGTGTTCTTCACCAAAGCCACCAACACCGTCAACGGCCCCTATAGCGACATTCCTTTTGATCCGGAAGTTTCAACACAAATTGACTGGGAAGCAGAGTTGGGCGTCGTCATCGGGCGGCGTGGCAAGAACATCTCGCAGGCCGAGGCGATGCAGTACGTTTTCGGTTATACCGTGATCAACGACGTAAGCGCCCGTGACTTGCAAGCGGCGCACGGCCAGTTTTTCAAGGGAAAGAGTTTGGATGGGGCGTGTCCAATGGGGCCGTGGATCGTAACCGCCGACGAAGTGGCCGACCCTCATTCGTTGGGCATCCGGTGCCGGGTGAACGGGGTGGTCAAGCAAGAGGCGGTCACCTCACAGATGATCTTCAAGATTCCGGCGCTGATCGAGAGTCTGTCGCGCGGCACGACGCTAGAGCCGGGCGACGTGATCGCCACCGGCACCCCCAGCGGAGTCGGCTTTGCCCGGACTCCACCGGAGTTCCTTAAGCCGGGCGATGTGGTGGAGTGCGAGGTGGATGGAGTCGGGACGATCAGGAATCGGGTTGCTGGATGACGATAGACGACGGTCGTCTATCGTCTTTCGTCCATCGGCCGTCGGCAAATCACTTTCGATTCAGGATCACCAATCCCACCCCGCTCAAGACCACAATCATCGCCAACAGGCCGATGGGGCCGATGCTTTCGCCGGCAAAGACCACGCCCAACCCCACCGCCACGAGGGGATTCACGTAGGCGTAGCTTGTCGCCAGCGAGGGCCGCACCCGGCTCAAGAGATAGGCGTAGGAGCTGAAGGCGATGAGCGAGCCGAAGGCAACCAGATATAGAATCGCAAACGTCGATCGAATCGTCGGTAGAGTCGTCATGCGTTCGCCAAAGACCAGGCTGAGGGCGAACAGCGTCGCGCTCCCGGCCAGCATCTGGGCCGCGCTGGCCATCATGCCTTTGGGGAGTGAGAGCCGCTGGCTCCAGACCGAGCCAAGCGCCCAACAAATCGTCGCCGCCGTGAGCGCAATGGCGCCAACCGGGTTGGCCCGCAGGTTGCCTTCGAGATTTAGCAGTCCCACGCCGATAAAGCCCAGCACCAGCCCCAGCCACTCCCAGCGCCTGGGCCAGCGCCCCAACAAGCCGCCGAACAGGGCCACCCACAGCGGCATGGTGGCGATCCACACCGCCGCCAAGCCAGACGACACCCACTGCTCGGCAAACGTCACCCCGCCGTTGCCGCCGCCCAACAACAACGCGCCCACAATTGCCGAGCCGATCCACTGGGCACGGGTAGGCATCGGCTCGCCGCGCATTCGCAAGACGAAAAACAAGCCGCCGCCGGCGAGCAAAAACCGAATCGCCGCCATAAGAAACGGCGGAAAACTTTCAATCGCAAAGCGAATGCCAAGATACGTCGAACCCCAGATGATGTACAGCGACAACAGAGCCAGGATGACGCCGCCATTGTTGCGAATGGGCGCCAACAACGCGGCCAGCCTGGCTCCTAAGTTTCCCCCAAGAGATTTTTGCTGATCTAATTTCACAACGTTCATATGATGACTTTGACAACCACTCACAACACAAGCATCCTGAGCGGCGCGGCGGTGTAGTTCCGCCGCAAAGTCGAAGGATGCGGTTTCGCGCACGAACCGCATCCTTCGACTACGTTCCGCACGCTTCGCGAACACGCGGAACTCCGCTCAGGATGCTGCTTCTTGAGCAGTTACTCTCCCTTTTCCTTCAGCAACAACTTTTTCTTCCGGTCCACGCCCCAGTAATAACCTGTAAGGTTGCCGTCACTGCCAACCGCCCGATGGCACGGAATCACAATCGAAACGGGATTGGTCGCGCAAGCGCGCCCCACCGCTCGCGCCGCGTTCGGCTTGCCGAGCGACTTTGCGATTTCGCCATAGGTGCGCGTACTGCCATAAGGAATCGCCTGCAACGCCTCCCACACCTGCCGTTGGAAGGCCGTGCCCTGCACGTCGAGCGGCAGATCAAGGTGAGGCCGCCGCCCATTCAGATTCTCCACAATGGCGTTCACCCATTTGCCGAAACCCGTTTTGTCGCGTTGAACTTCCGCCGTCGGGTAGTCCTTCTTCAACTCCGACATCAAGAACGCATCTGTGTCGCCAAAGCCCACAAAGCACACCCCGCGCCCGGTGGCGGCCACCATCATCCGCCCCAGCGGCGAGTTCACAATTGTGTAACCGATCTTCATTCCCGATCCTCCTCGCCGGTAATCGCCTGGCGTCATGCCCAAATGATTACTCGCGTACAACCTGCTGGCTGAACGATACCCCGCCTCGTAGATTGAAGCCGTCACTGTTTCCCCGTTCTTCAATTGCAATTTCAGCTGTTTCACGCGTTGCGCCTCGGCGTACTGACGGGGCGAGACGCCGACCAGTTTCTTGAACGTCCGCTGAAGGTGATAGGGACTCAGGTTAGCCTGCCGGCTCAACTCGTCGAGCGTCAGCGACTCGTCCAAATGCGCTTCGATGTAGCGGCACAGGCGCTGAACCTGCTCGGCCTGCGAATCTGGCTCGTCCGGGCGGCAACGGCGGCACGGCCTGAACCCGGCCTGCTTGGCCTCGGCGGGCGAAAGATAGAAGGCTACATTTTTTCGCAATGGATGTTTGGCCGGGCACGACGGGCGGCAGTAGATTTTGGTAGTCAGCACTGCCGTGAAAAATTTGCCGTCGGCGCGAGAATCGCGCGCCAACACCAATTGCCATCGTTGATCGTCGTTCATAGATCACCTCTGTAAGGGCGAAGCATTCGGAGCAATATTTTGGCGAACTGCGGGATCATCTTCCGAATGCTTCGCCCCTACGACGATCATCATAAAACAAAGGCGAAAAGGCGTCTATTCGATTCTTGCGGTCAAATCAACCCCTGCGCCACCATCAGCTCGGCGTTCAACAGCGAACCGCCCGCCGCGCCGCGAATGGTGTTGTGGGAGAGGACGACGAACTTCACGTCGAACAGCGGATCTTCGCGCACGCGGCCTACCACGGTCGTCATGCCTTTGCCCGCGTCGCGATCCCGGCGCGGCTGAGGCCGGTCGGCTTCGCTTCGCACTTCGATAATGTTCTTGGGTGACGAGGGCAGGGTGCGCACGATCTCCGGACCTTTGAACTCGGCCATTGCACGCGCCACGTCGGCGGGGGAGGCCCTGGAGCCAAGCTCCACCGAGGCGCAGACAATGTGACCGTCGATCACGGCCACGCGATTGGTGTGAGCCGAAATTTTGAAGTCGGCGGGGACCACTTTGTCGCCGTCCAACTTGCCCAGCATCTTCTGCGGCTCAGTCTCCACTTTGTCTTCTTCGTTGCCAATGTAAGGAACGACGTTATCAATAATGTCGAGCGAAGCCACGCCGGGATAGCCCGCGCCAGAGACGGCTTGCAGTGATACAGCAAAGATGCGTTTGAGGCCGAAGGCGTCGAGCAGGGGCCGCAGGGCGATGGTGAAGCCGGTGGCGGTGCAGTTGGGGTTGGTGGTGAGAAAGCCGCTCCAGCCGCGCGCCTTTTGTTGGGCAGCTTTCAACGAGGTGTGATCGGGATTGACTTCGGGGATGAGGAGCGGCACGTCGGGCCACATGCGGTGGGCCGAAGCGTTGGAGGCGATGACGTGCCCGGCTCTGGCAAACGCCGGTTCAAGTTCTTTAGCCTGATCTGCCGGCAGGGCCGAGAAGCAGATGGCGGCGTCGAAACCGGGTCCGGTGGGAACGATCTTTATAGCCTTGGCGTACTCCGGCATCGGCCCCGGCAGAATCCAGCGGCAACCGTCACTGTAAGTTTGGCCGATGGTACGATCACTGCCGGTGAGGGCGGCCACTTCGAACCACGGGTGATTATCCAGCAATTGCACGAACCGCTGACCGACGGCGCCGGTGGCGGCTAAAACAGCAACTTTGATTTTGGGCATGGTTTTGAGAGTAAAAAGTAATTAGTAATTGGTAATTGAATTACCAATTACTAATTACCAATTATGCAGGTGTGTTGACTATCAAATTGTGGATCGCCCTCACCGCTTCATCCGCCTGTTTCGTGTCCACGACGAGACTGATGGACACTTCGGACGAACCCTGGGCGATGGCGATGACGTTGACGCCGGCGTTGCCCAGGGCGGTGAAGATTCTTCCGGCCAGGCCAGGCGTGTACTTCATGCCCGCGCCGACGACGGTGATGATCACCGCCTCGTCGAGAACAGTGACGCCGTCAATGTCGCGCCGGGCCAGCTCGAGCCGGAATTCTTCTTCCAGTGCCGCAATGACGCGGGCCGCTGATGACGACGGCGCAGAGAAGCAGATGCTTTGCTCGGAAGAGGCTTGGGTGATGAGGGTGACGCTGACGCCCGAGCGGGCCACCGCCCCAAACGTCCGAGCCGCCACGCCGGGCACGCCCAGCATGCCGCGCCCTTCAATTGTAATCAGGCTTTGGCCCTTGATGGCGGTGACGGCTTTGATTGCGCCCGCAACCCCGCCGTTGTCGGGAACAATGAGCGTGCCGGGGTGCGAAGGGTTGAAGGTGTTTTTGATCCACAGATCAATGCCGCGCTCAATGACGGGGCGGATCGTTTTGGGGTGTAGAACTTTCGCGCCGTAATAAGCCAATTCGGAGATTTCGCGGAAGGAAAGTTCGGGCAGGGTTTGGGCGTCGGCGGCCACGCGCGGGTCAGCCGTCATCACCCCGTCCACGTCCGTCCAAATCCACACTGCGTCGGCGTCGAGGGCCGCGCCGAGAATCCCGGCGCTGTAGTCACTGCCGCCCCGGCCTAGCGTCGTCACCGCGCCCGACTTGGTTGCGCCGATGAAGCCGGTGATGACGGGGACGCCGCCGCGCTCCATCAGCGGGCGCAGGCGGGCTTCGCATTTTGCTCTTGTCTCTTCCATTTGCGGGTTGGCCGAGCCAAATACGTCGTCGGTCAGAATCAACTCACTAGCTTCAATCGCCTCGGATTCATGACCGAGTTGGCGCAGGCGGGCGGCCACAAGGTGAATGCTCATGCGTTCGCCGAGCGAGGAAATGGCGTCAATCGCGCGCGGCGAGGCCTCGCCGAGGATGTGGACGGCGTGGCACAGGCTCTCGAACTCGGCGAGGCTGGGCAGAATACGTTCTCGTAGAGACGCAACATGTTGCGTCTCTACCAGGCCGTTGATCGCCGTCTCGTGTTTAGCCCGCAGGTCTTTGGCGATCTGCTTGAACGTTTCGCCATCGCCGCTGGCGGCGGTGTGTGCGCCTTTGAGGAGCAGATCAGTCACACCGCTCATGGCCGAGACGATGACAGCCACCTGATCCCACTCCTTCCTGGCGGCGGCGACGATGTCGGCGGATTTGGCAATGGCCTCGGCGCCGCCGACCGATGTGCCGCCGAATTTCATAACTAACGTTTTCATAAGCTCTCCCTATTTCACCGCGAAGGCGCGAAGAGCGCGAAGGAAATCAAGGAAAAAAGGGAAACTTTGCGCGCTCCGCGTTGCGTCTTCGCAGTTCAGTAAAACAAAAACGCGGAGCCGTGTGGCTCCGCGTTTGGTGTGAGAAGTTTCTCTATCCTGTCTTCACCCAACCGGAAGCGACGGCTGTCGCGTGCGTGCAGTCGTAGTCATGGTACCGGTAGTGGTGAAGGGGCTGATGCTCATTGGGCGAAATGGTAACAGGCGGCGGGGAAACCGTCAATTGTGGAAAATGGCCGAACGTGGGAAGGCGGCGTCACCGCAGTTTGTACAACTGGTTACACGGCTTGAATGTGCTGGGCGGTTATACATGGCGATTAAGCCAGGCCAAGCCGCGTCACAACAGCTTCAAACAGTTCACCCCGTTCACCTTTGGTAACCGCCTTCTTTTGGCGCAAGAGGCGATTACGCAGAGTCTTAGTCATCACTAAGCCCTCATCCGGGTCGCCAAACAGTTCAATGAGTTTTTGCTCGACGATTGCGCCGATGATTTCTTTTAGTTCGTCCGCTGTCATCTGAGCAACTCTGGTGGACATCATACTCTCCTTTGGGAAGATGACGGGTATTATACGCCTATAAACTGACCTTATGATAGTTTTCAGGAAGCTGACGATGCGGGGTTAGTAGAGGCGAAGCCGCCCAACGGCCGGCTGGTCTTACGGGAGATTCCATTGCTCCGGGTTCTTCAAGACAGTGCTTGCGGCGATCGTTTGTAATATTTGCGCTGTCTCCTTGGGCAAGTGACCCAAGTATGTCAATCCTTCGGGGCTTTGACGAAAAATAGCCGCATAGAAAACACAGGCTGCTAGATACGTTCCTTGCTCGTTGGGATGACTGCCATCCTCTTGCCAAAGATCCAATTCGGGATTTTGTCTCTTCACGATCAACCAGGCATATCCAACCGGTGCTACACGCACCCTAAGTTCTTGCGCAATGCCCAGGTAACCTTGATCGATCTGGAACTGCATGCTCTCGTAACCTTGCAGGCCGTTGTCAGGCCACCCATCACGATGAGCCCAGGTGAGAAAGAACATGGGGGTAGCGCCGCCTTCCTCTATGATTTGGCCAACCAGCCGGCGAGCCGCAGGGTACATACTCTCAGTTCGAGATTGCTCTATGGAAGGAATCTGGCTTTGTTCTTGCAGGACAACATAGTCCCATTTCGACGCTCTCAAGCTGGCGAGCGTCTCAGGTGAGTTGGCATGATCAGATAATGTCCAGCCTCCTTCGGCCATCATTCCTGTCTCCACCCTATGCCCTCCAGCCCAGGCGAGTTTCGTAAACACGGTCGGCAAATCATTGACGGAGGTGTAGCTATTGCCGATAAAGAGTATCCGCGAGCACACTCCGGCGCCTGGCATCGTATGACAACCTCCTGTTGACAAGTAACCCACCGTCAGAAGTCCGAGAATGGCAACCAGGGCACATCCCAGGATAATCTTGTTGTAATGGGTAGTCGACCGGACTGCCCTTGGCGGCGACAACGAAGGCTTGGAGCCGATCTGTGGTAAGGGCGGATGCTCCCCGCCCCTCGAGGTCAGGACAGGGGAAGCGATAGACTCCAGTATGGCCAAGGCCTGTTTGACTTGCGGCGTTTCAGGATTATGGCGCAAGCACAGCTCCAGGACCTTTTTCTTTTCCGCTACCGTCGGCCAGGTTTCAACTTCCAATAGCCAAGCTGGTATATTGTGGAGGTTGACTTCAATAAAAGGCTCCAGGAGTTTTTGAGCTTCGGCTTTTTGGCCTGCCTTAATGAGGGCGGCCGCATCACTCAATATATCGATTCCCATCTAAGCTCGTCTGTGTGAAAAGCGGGCCAATGGTAGGCTTCAGGCGTGGGCGCGTTTCGCCAGAGACTTCGCCGAAGAATGATTGTTGAATTTTCGATCAGTTGCGCCCGTCGCCTGCAATCGCCCCTGCCGCCTTACGGCATTCCCTCACCAGAGAAATCAGTGTGCCGCGCCGTTTATCGTCAATTTGACTGACCGTTTCTCAGGACTGCATGTTGGGCACTGTAATTTCTTGCGGATTGCCATATTATCAGCGAAGAATTCTCACAATTTCACTTAGAACAACATCCAGTGATTGTCGGAAGTCAACTTGAATTGCATTTGGCAGAGATTCAGACGACCTTATTTGAGTGTGTAAAAAGGCGTCTCCAATCTTCCGAGATGATTCTTCTAATTGTGCGGCACTATCGCGAAATGATTTTGTGCCTGAATAGTTGTTTGCGACTTCCTTAAAGTTTTTGCAACCAAAGATAGGCGGGATATGGTCGAGAATGCTCCGAACCAAAAGCGGAAGTGCGTAAATTTGACCCGATTGATATCCAAGATTTAGCTCGTTACAGATGTTGATAAGCCTTCTCAAATCAAATCGTGCATTTGAAATTGAAGAGAGTTCCTGAATTCTCTCTTCGCCTACATATAGGTCGCTCCGTCGCTTTTGTAAATTTCCAGAAAGATGTCCTACGGTTTTATTTTCTGCTTCGAAAAAATCATCGGAAAGCAACCCTTGAAAATCAACACGTTCTGCAAAACGTAGATGACGCCGAATATCAGTATCTCTTGGCAATGGTTCACCAGGAAAAGCCAATTTCCAATGGGCTGATAGTTTCTCGTATTGTATAACGGCAAGGTCACGTATAGCTCGCACTGCGCCAAGATTAGGCTCATTTTCATTCAAGGCAGACAGGCACTTGCTAAATAAGCGACGCAGTTCCTGTATTTGCTTTGTATGCTCTATATACCACTCAAGTGAATTCATAAGAGGCAATGAAAGACTCCTTCACGGGCAAGACTCGCTGGAACTGCATGAAGCCCCGCGAGGGCGAGGCGTTAGGAGTGACGGACGCAAGAATTATTAGGCGGCGTTTTTTGAATGGCTTTGACGTTTCTTAAACTGCTCAAACTTTTCCTGAAACGTAAATACATATTCCAATAAAGCGTGAGTAAACTCCAAAATATCCTTTGCATCTTGGGGGGATATTCGCGAATTAACACCATGAGCGGCTTCGTTACCTGAAATTCTCAGAGTATCTGCCCATTCATAAAGCCTATTTTCAATTATTCCTTTGTCTTTCATCTCTTTCAGCGCAGTAGCAAGATTATGCACGGTAATTTTGTGTTCGTCAGCAATTCCTTCAAGCGTCTTTCTACACATTATGGCCGTTGCTGTATATGCCTTTGCTCTAAAACATGCACGCGCTTCCTCATATGCAAAGCGGAGAGGATTCGGAATTGATAAGCTCACACCTATTTCTACGGGCGGGTAGAGTCGGCTGGGTTCACTCCAACCTGACCCATCGTCAACTTGAAGCATGATGAAAGGTCGGGCGCATCTCGGACATTTTAGGAAACTATATTTTCCTGTCATGTCCTGTTCTGTTTCGTAATCATCGTAGCTGGTAATTAATTCCCCATCAACAATCGCTTCGCAAGCAGTGCATTCGACTAACATTCTCTTATCCTTGTTACGAGTCGCCCAATGTTTTGCCTCACCCGCACGACAGCAGGATGAGATCAAAACTCAGGAGTGCGATAACGCTCACTACTGAGAAAACGTTCATCGCAGTCAGCCAGTTAGCCCGGTGCTGCGTACAGCAAGCAGTTGTGTCAAATACCAATAGCGTCTGCCCAATTCTCCAGTATGCTCCGCATTTCTGCCAACGCTCCCCTCGCTTTGTCCCTATCAAGTTCATCGCGCTCGTGTGCCCGATTCAGGCCCTGATACACATCCAGCATATGTTGAGTAGACGCAATGAGGGTGTTGGCTCGAACCGTGTCCTTTACATGCACAGCAACCGAGTATTTGATTCTTTCTTCGCGCCAGACCTGCCTTTCCTTACCGGGTTCTGTTTTCTTAGCCCAACAAGGCGATCTACGAACATCATCATCGGGTGCTAGCTTTTCAAAGAAATGATCAAATGCTTGCCGTATCAAGTATAAAGCTGCCCTTTCAGGTTCAGCGCGTGTGACGTAAAGTGCTTCCCATATTTCAAGGTAGGTCTTACCCAAAGTCGGGTCGAGTCTGGCGAATCGTTCTCCGTATTGCTCATGCCGATCAGGTGCAGGAAACGGCTCGTAATTGGCTGGTGCGTTGTACACACTGGGCAAAAAGCTTGCGGTTGTTCCTGTAGCGTTGATGAGGCTCCCAATGGAGCCAGACGTTGGCGCAAAGAGGCCGCTGAGAGGCGCGACTACACTCTGCTGTGCGCGCACTTCGTTACGCAGGGCGGCCAGAAGGTTGAGGCCACTCGCGTAAATCTGCGCTGCTTCAGGATTCGTTGTACTCGCATTGGCTATACTGACCCATTGAGGTCGTATCGCAAGCAAGGCATCGCGAGCATAACCTACTTGTGTTGCTTCATTGACTAACGTCTGGTGAATAGTGTCTAGCCGAGCGACTGTGTCATCTATGATTTGCTCAGGCTTTTCGAGATTGACTTGCTGGTTGTCGTCATTCATCGCTATCCTCGCCTATGCTAAGCTGTAGTCCTTTATCCTAGCAGAAGGAGCTTATTAGTAGACTGCTACCCTTCGCGGCAAAACCATCCCAGAACTAATTGCCGCAAATGTCCGGCCACAATCTCTACCCGCCAAGTATAAGCCGCATCTACTAAATTGGACTTTTGACAAAAAAGTGAGAACTGCCTCAAACTGGGGGCATGAACTATGACGAACATGTCACCCAACTGAAGCAGTTTCGACAAGAAGTTTACCAGAACTTTAACAAACGAGCCGATACTCTCATGGATCTACTGGACGCACTCAGCAGTAACACTTCGGCCCAAACGGTAGTTGAATTGAGCTTGAATCCTGCCTTCCGGCGAGATTACAGCGCCTTGTTCACTGCGCTGGATGAATGGAAACCGGATCAGGCAGACAAAAACTTGGCTCAGTTGGCTGCGCCGTACCTGCCGAAGCCCGCCCAACTTCCCTTTTGGCTGTTGGGGACCGATGTCACTCCCCAACCGCGTCTGCATGCTCGAACGCTGGAAGACCGGAGCTATGTGCATCAACCCAACGCGCTCAAGAGCAATAAGCCCATTACGATTGGTCATGCTTATTCCAGCGTCGCCCTGTTGCCAGAAGAAGCAGGTGAGCATGGGCCAGCCTGGGTCGTGCCGTTGAGCGTGCAACGAGTGAAAAGTAGCGAAGACAAGGAAATGGTAGGGGCGCTCCAAATTCAGGCGTTGCTGGACGATGAAACCCTCCCTTTCCATAATCAGTTGTGTGTCGAAGTCGAAGACAGCGGCTACAGCAAGCCCTCTTTTTTGGCAAAAAACCGCGAGAAAACCAATCTGGTGACGATTACACGGGCGCGTAACACCCGCACCTTCTATCGTCAACCGGCTGTGGCGGCTGAAGAAGGCGTTGGGCATCCGACTTGGTACGGGGTCCCATTTTCGCTGCGGGAACCAACCACCTGGCCCCAGCCAGATGCTACCGAAACGACCCACCTGGTCAGTTTGAGCGGCAAGACCTACCGAGTGGAGATTGAATCTTGGACCAATATGCTCATGCCGGGCGAACGCAAACCCCTTGCTCTCCCGATGCACTTACACCCGTTCACCTTGGCGCGTGTTCGCTTGTTCAATAAGCAAGGTGAACTGGCTTTCCAACGTCCACTCTGGTTGATCGTGATGGGCGAGCGACGCGGCGAACTCTCCTTGCTGAATATTTTTCAGGCCTATCAACGACGCTACGACCTGGAACACTTCTTCCGCTTTGGCAAACAACGCTTGCTGCTCGACTGTTACCAGACCCCTGACACCGACCACGAAGAGAAGTGGTGGCTGATGATTCATCTGGCCTATCTTCAACTCTGGGTCGCTAAGCCCGTTGCCCAAGCAGTTCCACGGCCTTGGGAAACTACTCGACCCGCCGACCCGAAGCACCCGCTCTCGGCGACCCAGGTTCAGCCAGACTTCCAACGAATTATTCGGCAGTTTGGGACACCCGCCGCCGCTCCCAAACGCCGGGGTATTTCATCGGGTCGGCCCAAGGGCACAGGGTTAACCCCCAGACCTCGCCCAGCCGTGGTCTACAAGGGTAAAACCTGACCCTATCGGCTCGTTTTTCAATTATTAAAGTGCTCTGTAGGCCTCAACGTTAGTTGAGGTCAAATGGCCTTTGTCAAAAGTCCAAACTAAAGCGCAATCACAAAACACCCAAACAAAAAGGCCGCTGGGTGAGACCGGAAGGCTAACGGTTGACTTCAGCGGCGGCGGGCGGATGAGCAAGCGCCCTACACCAACTGCCGAAATACTTCAGGATGCTGTTCGGCAATTCGCAATAGAGCTACCGCTGGCCCGCTCGGTTTTCGCCGCCCCTGTTCCCAATCTTGAACAGTGCGCAGACTCACGCCCATCAATCCGGCAAACGCCGCTTGCGATAGTTGGAGTTTGGCCCGAATTCTTTGGGGCGGAGCGGGGCGCTTAAACGTATGCGTTCGCAAGACCCGCTGGCCTGCTTTATAAGCTCTGATTTCCCGGATGCCTTCCTGGATTTCCAAACCAATGTTGCGTTCAGACATGTTTGTGTTCCTCGCGGGCATTATATGGCTTTGCCGCATAACCCACCAGCCCTAAAACACACTACAGCGAATTCAAGGACGCTTCGCGAACGAATTTGCCCAAACCGTGAATTCGTTTGCGAAGCATCCCCCCATTCGTTGTAGTGTGGAACAAAGCCCGAGTGGTGACCTTGCTGAGTATCAACCCTCCAACCCATAAAGCGCCTGATATTTGCCCCGCAAATACCTCATGTAAGGCTCAATGCTCAACGGCCCACCCGTCGCCCGCTCCAGTAGTTCGTTGGCGGTGAACTTCATGCCATGCTGGTAAATGTTGTCCTTCAGCCAGCCGTGCAATGCGCCGAACTCGCCCGCCCGAATTTGCGCCGGGATGTCGGGATGCGCTTTGAGAGCGGCGTCGTAAAACTGGGCGCTCATGATGTTGCCCAGGGTGTAGCCCTGAAACACGCCGCCGATATAATCCGAGAACCAGTGTACGTCCTGCAGGACGCCGTCGCGGTCGCTCGTCGGCGCAATGCCCAGGTCGGCTTCGAGGCGCTCGTGCCAGGCTTCGGGCAGATCGCGCACGGCCAGAGCGCCCTCGAGCAGTTGCATCTCAAAATCAAGCCGTAACATGACATGCAGGTTGTACGTCACCTCGTCGGCGTCAATGCGCACAAGCGAACGCTCCACCTTGTTGATCGCCCCGTAAAATGTGTCGAGTGAAACTTTGCCAAGTTGATCGGGAAAGACGGCCTGCAGGCGCGGATAGAAAAACTCCCAGAAGCCGCGACTGCGCCCGACCACGTTCTCCCACAGCCGCGACTGGCTCTCGTGCACGCCCGCCGACGTGCCCTCGCCCAGCGGCGTGCCGTCGAACGCCGGGTCCACGCCCTGCTCGTACATCGCGTGCCCGGACTCGTGAATGGTGCTGAACAGCGCGTCGCCCAGATCGTTTTCCTTGACGTGGGTGGTGATGCGAACGTCGCCGCTCGAAAACCGGGTCTCAAACGGATGATGCGTCTTGTCTTGCCGCCCGCGCGCCAGATCGTAGCCGAGCCGCTGAACGACCTCCAGGCCAAACGCCAACTGCCCCGCTTCCGGGAAGTGCTGAAACAGGCACGCGGCGTCGGCGGGCGGCCCGGCGGTGACGGCCTGCACCAGCGGCACGAGTTGCGCTCGCAGTTCGGCGAACAACTTCCGCAGAGATGAGGCCTTCATCCCGAAGTCCTGCAGATCAATCAGCGGGTCGGCAGGATGCTCACTGCCGGGAAAGTAATTGGAATATTCCCGACTCAGGTCGAGCGTTTTTTCGAGGAGCGGCATCATTCTGGGCCAATCGTTCGCCGGTTTGGCCGCCGCCCAGGCGTCGTATGTTTCGGCGGTGTGGGCGCTGAACCGGGCCACAAAATCGGCGGGCACTTTCACCTTACGCTCGTACTCGCGCCGCGTCACCCGAATCAATGACGCCTCATCCGACTCGTAAGGCAGGCTTTCCTCGTAAGGCCGTAGCTCGTCCAACAATTTGCCAATCGTCAGGGATGTAAATTTTTCGTGCGCCAGCCGCTCCAGCGTGGCCAGCTGGCGGGCGCGGGCCGGGCCGCCGCCGGGCGGCATGTAGGTAGACTGATCCCACACCAGCACGTTGGCCGCCGACTTGAGATCGTCGGCTTCAAACAACAGCGTTTTGAGTTCTTGTAGTTTGGATTTCATAGGCTCCTATTTAGAACACGGATGCGTGGAACGCGAAGCGAACGGATCAATCCGTTAAATTCCACACATCCGTTGTTATTTAACCGCCACCACCTGCCCGCCCGTCATCTTCGCCAACTCGGCGGGGGTGAGGGGGAAGACGGCGTTGGGCGTTCCGGCGGCGGCCCAAATCGAGTCGTACTGCATCAAGTCTTCGTCAATGAACGTGATCAACGGTTGGGCAAGGCCCAACGGGGGGACGCCGCCGATGACGAACCCGGTGCGCTCCCTTACAAAATCGGCGTCCGGTTTTTCCACTTTCTCGCCCAGCAGGTCGCGCAATTTCTTTTCGTCCACCCGGTTCGCGCCGCTGGCGATAACCAGAATCGCCTGGCCGCTTTGCTTGCCTTTGAAGATCAACGACTTGGCAATCTGCCCCACTTCACAGCCCACTGCCGCCGCCGCTTCGGCAGAAGTGCGGGTGGTTTGCACGTGCTCGACCACTTGATTGCCAAAGCCGAGGGCGGCCAGAGCATCTTGAATTTTTTGGGCACTGGGAGAAAGAGTCATTTTCTATTTTTCAAAGATTGCCACCGTTTCGATATGGTGCGTTTGCGGAAACATGTCGAGCGGCTGGGCGGAGACAAGACGGTAACCGCCGGTGATTAGCCGTTTGGCGTCGCGGGCCAGGGTGGCCGGGTTGCACGACACGTAGACCACGGTCCGAGGGG
>CAYSIV010000055.1:11138-24566 GCA_964431175.1 uncultured Anaerolineales bacterium | reverse complement strand
CACCGCCATCCTGGCGGCGAATTTGGCGTTTGAGTTTTTGTCACTGCTGGCGGTGAAGTCTGGTTCATAATCATTCGGGCGGGTTATTCACCCGCCCGAATCGTTTATCCTTTACGCTTCACTACCTCCCTTCGCTACTTCAGGTGAGCAATCACCCAGCGGGCGTCGGCGATCAGCAGAGTGGCCGCGTCGGCGGTGATGTGCTTCCCGCTCTGGACTTGGACTTCGTTGATGAAAGCCTGGAGCTGGTTGATGGCCGTGCCAATCTTTCCCTTATCCAGGGACTTCTGGGCCTGCTCACACTTCTGGGTCAGGCTGTTGGCAATGCCTCGGTTGTCGATCTTCCCATCGTTGTACAAGCGGTTCACGACGGTACAGGTGCTCTGGATCGAAACACCCACAGTAAATGTCACCGACATGCTGGCTTCATTGTACGCCTTGTCCATTGCCGTTACATTTAGGGTATGTGCGCCCGGCAGGAAGGTGTATAGATTGACAACCTGACCATTCGTGACAGCAACGCCATCGAGCGCGGCATTGATCCATTTGACCCCGGCGATGTCATCGGTGGCATTGTAGCCGAGAGTCAATGTGTCTAAGTTCATGTAGGTTTTTGCCTGTGGGGTGTTGATGGTGATGACGGGTGGCGTGGTGTCAGTAATGAAAGCAAGGCGTCCTTCAACCGCAGGAGAAACCGTGCCCTCGGCTGTGACGTAGTCAATCACCGCATCGCGGACGTAGTACTGGGTATCATTCGCGATTTGGTTCAGCGGCCAGATGGTCTTGGTGCTTCCGTCGCTTAATTTGTCGCTGAAGTTGCAGGCACCCGCCGCCAGGTAGTTGACCGTGGAGACGTTGTAATAGGTGCTGTCGTCCGAGAAGTCCACGGGGACTCCTCCAATGGTCAGCGATACAACATTGTTTTCGTTTGGATCGTCCGGATTCAGGTCGTTGTAGGTGATCTGGTTGCCGGAGTTCGTGTCGAGCATGCAGGTGGTGTAGTAGGAATAGCCGCCATAGTTGTCCGAGGCATGATACTTGTAGTAATGGTAGTTGCGATAGGCGCGTTCCAACACCGTCTTGAGTTGCGGGCCGTTCATGCTAATGACGACGAGAGAGTTCTCGTACGGCATGAGCGTGAACATGTCGCTAATCTTCATCGGAACGGGGTTAGTCGGCGTGGCCGCCGGGAACATGATCCAATTGCTGGAACTGCTTGGTCGGGTCATGGCTCCAGACAGGTGGAAGTCGACATCGGTGATACCGTTCTTGGCCAGTTCATAGATCGCGGCATCGGCTTGGAGATTCGCGGCATTTGTCTCGGCGATATACGCGTTCGTTGTATCGATCGGCGCTGTTGTCTGGCCGATGACCGTGGTGTTGTAAGTGTTCAGCAATGCGACATACGGATCAACGATGGCCTTGGTGGCCGGGTCTTCCACTGTGGCAGGGGCTAAGTTCGTTACGGTCAAATATCGCCCAGTCTGGCTGACGACTTCATAGTTGCCGCCGCCCAGGGGGCGCAAGCCGAGGCTAACCTCACCGAGGTAGTTGTTGTAACGGTAGGCCTGCGTAACAACCACAGGTTTTCCATCCCAGTCAGCCACGATACTCGGCAGGTATTTGTAACCTCCCGAATAAAGCGTCTGCCTGGACGGGTCTGTGTGGCTGTGCCCACCGATGACGGCGTCCAGGCCAGAGACATTAGCCACCAGGTTGGTGTCCACGTTAGCATCCACTTCGATGCTGCCCGAAATATCAGTGAACCCGATGTGTGTTAGTGCGATGACCACATCGTTGGTGGGGCGCAACAGGGCCGAAAGTTCCTGAGCCTTAGCAATCGGATCGGAGAAGGTCAAGCCAGGGATGTTGCTCGGCAGTTCGTAGTTGGGGATGCGGTGGTTGCCGATGCCGAGGATGGCAACGTCGATGTCACCAAGATCCTTTTCCACGTAGGGCAGGATGTTTGCCGCCGCAAGTCCGTAGGCGCCAGTGTCCGTGACATTGGCCTGCAGGAGCGGGAAGGTGGCCTGGCTCAGTACACTGGTGAAGACTGCCGAGCCGAAGTTGAACTCGTGGTTGCCCAGGGTCATGGCATCGTAGTTCATGGAATTGAAGACCTTGATCAACGGCTGGATGTGCAGGGCGGGGTCAACGATTACCGTACCATTGGAGGTAAACCCGGTCGGCGCGGTCTTGAAGTAATACGCCATAGAGTCGCCCTGGATGTTATCACCCGAGCTGAGCAGGAGGGTGCGGGATGGATTGTGCAGTTTTTCCTGCTTGATCAGCGTGGCGAGCTGGGTATAGCCAACGGATGTTCCCTTGGCCAGGTTACCGTGCGAGTCGTTGTGATGCAGGATGGTGAGCGGGACGATCGTGCCGCCGGCGTCTGTGCCGTTGCGGAGGATGCGTCCATCCAGTGCCTCATTGTAAGGATTAGATGAGGTGTACGTGGCGCTGACCCAGCGATTTACGCCATCCAGCATGTCACCCCAGTAGCTGATATTGGTTATGTATTTGAAGGGGACGAAGCCGTCCTGCCCGGCGGGTGCCAGGAATTCGTTCGTACCTACTCTGTAGGTCTTGGTCAGATCCAGCGGTTCCCAGGTGTGCAACGTTTTGTTGTAAACCGTGACATCGAAGGCGCCCCAGGCCCATACAGTGCCCGCAGTGGGGACCGAATCTGTGTAGCGGTAGAACGAGTAGCGAATGCCAGCAGGCTGGATCGCGCCCTTGAACAGGGTGGCGCTCTGATGTAGCAACTCCAGGATCTTGTCGCCGCGCATGTCGCCGACCGCGGTCAGATTACCAAATGGCAGGACGTTGAACGTCATCCCGTAGTTGATCTTGCAGGGATACGATGCGCAGGTGATATCAGCTCGTAGGCCGCCCGGATTGTTGAAAAACATATCAACATCGTTATCGAGGGTAGCGTCGGCGTTGAGATCGTTGTAGATCGCGTCGTTGACAAAATAGCCCATGAGCGAGTCGCCATCGTAGTTCCGTACAATCGGCACGTTGGTATAGCCGATTTCCGTATTGATCAAAGCCTGGTAGTCGGGGTTAGTGGCATAGGTGTTTATCACGCCTTTGATGATGGGATCCTCTGCAGTGGTCGGAGGATTATTTGCGGCATAAACAGTCAGCCTTGACCAGGCAACAGTGACTGCCCCGCTTGGATTCACTGTAATATCGGCGCGGCCAACCTTGCGCCCGTTGTAGTGGGCTTGAGCTACAGCTGTGGTGCCCACTATCGTAGCGGCAGACTGGTTCAAATGGCTGTGGCCGCCGATAATCAGGTTGACGGGCTTGCCAGCGGTGTTCAATCTCTCGGCCAGGGTTTTGTCGCCATACACCGGGATGCCGTAGCCATAACCGCCATCTTCAAAGCCAAGGTGGCTGAGCACCACGATCACATCCGCGCCTGCCGTTTTCATTTCATCGTAGTAGTGGATGATCGAGTCAGCCGCGTCCTTGAAGCACAGGCCGGCAGTGGCAGAGGCAAGGGTGATAGTAGGAGTTTCGGCGGAGGTCACGCCGATGAAGGCCACCTTGACGACGTCCGGAGCTGTGCCAATGGTGGAGATATGGTAGGGCTCATCCGCAAAGTCTGGTTTCGTCCAGCCAGCAGTGGCACAATCCCCTGTATCGTTCTTCACGATGTTGGCGGTCACATAGGGATAAGTAGCCTGCGTGGTGCGAGCGCCCAGCACCGTCTGGCCCCAGTCGAACTCATGGTTGCCGAACGTGGCAACGTTGTAGCCCATGGCATTGTAGGTGGCGATGGTGGGCGCACCCTTCCCTGTGGGCGTACCATCACCAAGGTTTGAAAGCAGGCTGCCCTGCATTTCGTCGCCTGCGTCGACCAGGAGAACCTTGCCTGCGCCAACTGCGGTACGCACGTTATTTACCACAGTAGCAACACGTGCCATTCCTGGATTACTGCTCGTACCAGGAGTTGCGAGCACTTCCTCTAATTGTCCATGGAAGTCGTTCGTGTGCAGGATTGTGAAAGTTACAGGAGTTGCAGGAGCGGCTTGCGCCGGCGCTGAGACTGGTATCGCCAGACTCAGAATTACGAGCAGGGCGGCCAGTTTATAGATTTTTTTTGACATGGGTTGTGCTCCTTATGAATTGTTCGTATTGAATGGTTGGACAATCAAACGTCGGTTTCGGTCGTTAAGCGCCTCCTTGTGATGTGAGCCTGGCCGGGAAGGTCGCAGGCGATCTCGCCATTTTGGATGAGCTAGGGTCGTTAAAACATTTGCGCCCACTCAACCTTGATGACAGGGTCGGTGGGCGCCCGAAAACTTTGTTCACGTGATTCATTGCCAAGGCGTCCACCGCCCCGGCTGTTATCTCAACGTCGATTCAATTACAAGTAATCTGGTGATGACACTCGGCACAAGGATAGAAGGTTGAGCCGAAAACGACAAGTGTGTTCTGTCATAGCCCGCGTGTGCAACTGCTCTCTAACTTCATTTGCAGACGTAGAGGATGTTGCCCGCAAAACTCTTTATGGCCGTAGTTGTCACGATATGACCATCGCGGCGAGACAAAAAAAGACCTTTGGGTTTTCGCATTCGCGTGGCGTGCGACCCCGAAGGTCTTTGTGCTCCCTGTGGCGAATCCGCTGTTTCAGTTCCCCAACTGCTTACTCCTAAACGAAGGGTGACTCATCTAGCCCTGGGCAATCTTTTCCCAACTTAGCACATCGCCTTCTATGTGATTTTGAAATCCCAACTGTTCCATGATATACATTGCCTGGGCGCGATGGTGCATGCTGTGAGTGATGAGGTGAGCAATTGTTCCGCCGAAAGTCTTTTTCTGGGGCGGGTTATCCAACACGTCCGTGAACACGTCGTCCCAGCGATTCTCGCGGGCGATCTTTCTGGCGAGCACCGCGAATTCTTGTCCCGCTTCGTCCAATCTCACCATCAAACCATCCAACGTTTGCGGTTTGGCCTCTAATTCACTGGAACGCCGCACCGGGCGTTCATATAGCAGATCATTCCAAATCTCCATGGCCTGAATGATGTGGGTGAAACACTCGCGCAGAGTCCTGCTGTCAATATCAAATGGCTCGTCCCATTGAGACTCTGTGAGTGATTTTGATTGGAGAAGGAGTTGCCTGGTAGACCAGACATCATGATCCAGTAGGCGGTCTAGTAAATCCATGGCCATGCCTTTCAGGGGTTGGCAGTGTTTCTCGAAATGGTGGTGGACTGCCACCTTACGGCATTCCCTCACCAGGGAAGCCAGTGCGCCGCGCCGTCTATCGTCAATTTGACTGACGGTTTCTCACGCCGCCGTGTTGGGCGGCATTTTGAGCTAAAGGCTCTCTGGTTATGAGAAACAAGTCATCGGTGGGCCGCCCTATGCATTTTGCGAACTTGAGCCAGGCTTGCGAAATCTGTCATTAAATTCATCATAAAGCGTAATTTGCGCCTGGTCACGCAAATACTCTTCGTACTCGTCTGATCTGTCGATATACGTTGGAATACCCGCAAGCGTCATTTCGTTAGTGTCGTTCAGTTCTAATCCACAGGCATCACATATAAAGCTATAAGGCGAAAAGTCAAGCCCTTCTCCACCATCTGCTAGGGTGCGTGACTCAGTGTCTCCTGCTAACAAGGAATTATTGCCACATATTGGGCAGCGAATTACATAATTTTCCCAATAATCTACCTGCGACAATATATCTTCACTCTCTCTACCTGTTAAGCGCTTAGATTTCGTTTTTGCGTCATCAATTCTCTGTTTGACACTTTTGATTTGCTCTTCCTTGAATGTGGCTAAAAATCTTTTGTCTTCATTTGAGTGATGATGTCCAACAGGCCCTAAAGTTTTTGTTTTCTGAATAGAGTCATGTACTTGCAAAGCTACATATGCTGTTCGTTGCAGTTCGTATCTATGAAACGATGGCAATATTAGATGAACGCTTGCATTACGATACGCTGTGAGCAACTTGAAATGCCCTTCTAGGGATTGTTTTAACTCTGGAAAGAAGAGAAAGAAAACAGATATACATTCACCAAGTTCAATAGCGTCAGTTCTGGCAGAGCGCACATCGATATCAAATGGTCGCCAACTAAAACTTTCAGGCAAATGATCCGGACACAACCACAGTACCCGCAACTCTAGGGGAAACCCTTTGAACAACAAAGCAAGACTCTTGCTTGCAATAAACGTTTTCAACATCAATTCGGTGGCAATAGCGAGATTGCCTAAAGCCGCTTGAGGGCTGGTGTAATCTGACATTCGCCTATATTGATGAAATAGCGACAATCCCGTTTTCAGATAATCCAAAGCGGCTTGTCCGAGTTCCTTTTGGTAGTTCTTTTGAAGGTCAGATATGTATTTTTGCGCAGTTGATTTCTTTATTGTCGACATATGCTTGTGGGAGTGCGATTTGAATAAGCACGAGCGGCACCAACGTTCAGGTTTAGCCGTTTGCGGAGTGGAGTAAATCGGCTGCAACCCGGTGGTGACAACTGCATATCATCGGTAGGCGGCGCTACAACTGTTGAATCCACTTCTTGAAGTCCACCTTAGTTCGATTCCCAACCTGTACGACGACTCCGCGCTTGAAGAACTTGCTTCCTGTAATCCAGATGTAGCCGCCGAAGTCAGATGGCAAGAAGAAGTCGCCATATTTGATCATTGCAACTTTTTGCTTTCCAAAGTGACCGTAGAAATAGCCAAGTTCAAAGAGGATGTTGAGATTAGGAACCCACTTCTTCTCTTTTCTGAGCGTTGTCTCTGATTCCGGAGAGAAAACCAAAAGCGCACCATTCACCTTGTCACGGACGTTGTCGAGTTCTTCGAGCAAAGTCTTTCCAGGAGTGAAGGCCTCCCACCAAGGAAGAAATTCCAACGTTGCCGAAGACAACTCCTTTACAAGAATTCTTGCCTGCGACTTCGCGGCAGAGGACGAGCCGATGAATAGAGTTGTCTTGGGCATACGAACAGTGTTCTCCTGCGCCGCCTAATCATGTTAGTAGACTGCCGCCCCTCGCGGCAAAATCACCCACAGGCCCAAAAAGCCGCAACTTGCCGTCTTTTGGGCCTGTGGAGACAAAATTACGGCAAAGACCTGGCCGCAACCCTCACCCGTCAAGTATAAGCCGCATTCACCAACGTGCAACCACAAAACGCCCCAACAAAAAAGGCCGCCGGTCTCAGCCAGCGGCCTATCTTCTCACGCGTTCATCTTCGCTACGGTCAGACCCGAGGCCCGGCCCGTCTGACTTCCTCAGGCGTCTGGCTTTCAAACTTCTTGAAGTTCTCGATAAAGCGATAGGCCAACTGCCGGTAGCGGGCCGTGTACTCGTCCCTGCTCGGCCACGAACTCGCCGGGTCAAGCACGCTCGGCGGCACGCCTTCGCACAACTTGGGAACCTGAAAACCGAAGAGCGGGTCGGTAGTGTAATCGGCGTCCAGCAGGGCGCCGCTCAGGGCCGCATTGAGCAGGGCGCGGGTGTAGGCGATGCTGATCCGCTTGCCCACGCCGTACGCGCCGCCCACCCAGCCGGTGTTCACCAGCCAGCAGTTCGCGCCGTAGCGCTCGATCTTGCGCTTGAGCAGGTCGGCGTAGAAATACGGGTGATGCACCATGAACGGCGCGCCGAAGCAGGCGCTGAAGGTGATCTCCGGGTCTTTGCCCAGCCCGGCTTCCGTTCCGGCCAGCTTCGAGGTGTAGCCGGAGATGAACTGATAAAGGGCTTGATCGGGAGTCAATTTAGCGATCGGCGGCAGAACCCCGGACGCGTCGCAGGTGAGCAGAACGATGTTCTTCGGGTGGCCGGCCATTTTGTCGGGAATGGCGTCCTCAATGTAGTCGAGCGGATACGAGGCGCGGGTGTTCTCGGTGAGCGACTCGTCGTTGAGATCGATCAGCCGGGTCACCGGATCGTAGACAACGTTTTCGAGGATCGTGCCGAACTTGCGGGTGCAGGCGAAGATTTGCGGCTCGGCTTTGGGTGACAAATTGATCACTTTCGCATAACAGCCGCCTTCAAAGTTGAACACGCCATCGTCGCTCCAGCCGTGCTCGTCGTCGCCGATCAGCCCGCGTCCGGGGTCGGCGCTGAGCGTCGTCTTGCCGGTGCCGGACAGGCCGAAGAAGATGGCCGCCTCGCCGCCTTTGCCCACGTTGGCCGAGCAGTGCATGGGCATCACTCCGTCGAGCGGCAGGAGGTAGTTGAGCACGGTGAAGATGGATTTCTTGATCTCGCCGGCGTAGGCGGTGTTGCCTATAACGGCCAGCCGCTGGGCGAAGTTGAGGACGATGAAAGTGTTCGAGGCCGTGCCGTCAATTTGCGGCAGGCCCTGAAACGACGGCGCGCACAGCACGGTGAAGTCCGGCACGTGGCGGCGGTATTCTTCGTTCGTCTTCGGCAGGATGAACATGTTGCGGGCGAAGAGCGAGTGCCAGGCCAGTTCGGTGACGAGGCGAATCGGCATCCGGTGATTCGAGTCGGCCCCGGCGTAGCAATCCTGCACGAAGAGATCGCGGCCTTGCAGGAAGCCCTGGGCGCGATTGAACAGATCGTCGAACTTGTCCGGGTTGAAGGGGCGGTTGTACTGGCCCCACCACACGTGCTCTTCGGTCGTCGGCTCCTTGACGATGAACTTGTCGCTGGCCGAGCGGCCAGTATGCTTGCCAGTGTTGGCGATAATCGGTCCCTGGCGCGAAATGCGCGCCTCGCCCCGGAAGACGATCTCCTCGTACAGCGCCTCGGTAGGCAAATTCCAATAGGCTTTGCGGAGATTCGTCAGCCCAAGAGCCTCCAGTCCGAAATCGCTCTTGAGCGCGGCGGCCTGATCCTCGGCGGGCGTTTTGATGTTGAGCAGGTTGTTCATGATATTCACTCCTGTGGGGCGAGATGGCATCTCGCCCTACATCCAATCTCGCACCAGCTTGCGGTCGCCGATGTAGATTTCGTTCGGCGAGTTGGGATCGAGCGCCCACTTGAGTCGGGCGATGCTTTCGGTGATCTCCTTGGCCGTCACGGCGAAACTCAGCCGGATGTGTCCCTCCAGCCCGAACTCTTTGCCCGGCACGACCACCACTTTCGCTTTCTTCAACAGGAAGCCCGCCAACTCCACTGAACTCTTGCGATAGGCCCGGAAATCGGGAAAGGCGTAGAACGTGCCGCGTGGCTCGACGATCTTCACGCCTGTGAACGACTTCAATTCCTGCACGATGATGTCGCGGTTGTTCTGCATCGTGATCCGCAGAGTCTCTACCAACCCTTGCAGGCCGTTCAGCGCACCCTCCGCCGCCGCCTGCAAAATCACCGAAGTGCAGGACGTGGTCTGCACTTGAACATTGGTCATCACTTCTACAATCGGCTTCGGGGCCACACACCAGCCGATGCGAAAACCGGTCATGCCGTACAACTTCGAGATGCCGTTGACGACGACGATCTTCGACGACTCGAGGTCTTTGGTCGTGAATTTGTAGGCCGGTGGGGCCGCCCGGCTATCGAAGACGAGCTTGTGATAGATATCGTCCATGATGAGATAAAGGTCGCGTCGCTCGCAGAAGTCCACTAGCGAGGCCACGAACTCTTCTGAATACAGCCAGCCGCTCGGGTTGTTGGGGCTGTTCAGAATAATGGCTTTGGTGCTCGAGCTAACCCGTTCTTCAACCTCGGCCAACGTCGGCTCGAAGCGGCCATCTTCCGGCGTCACCACCACCGGCACGCCCCAGCACATCTTGATCATCTCCGGGTAGCTCACCCAGTACGGCGCAAGCAGGATCACTTCGTCCTGCGGATTCAAAATCGTGTACAGCAAGTTGAAGATGGATTGCTTCGCGCCCGAGGAAACGATGACGTTCTCCGGCCTCACGATCTTGTCGTAATTTTCTTCGGTGTAGCGGAGGATGGCTTTCTTCAGCGAGGGGATGCCATCGGTCGGCGAATATTTGATGTCGCCAGCGGTCAGTTTGGCCGCCGCGCTCAAGATAGCGTTGAGGGGGGCCTTGTTCTTGGGTTCGCCGACCCCCATGTTGATGACGGCTTCCCCTCGCTCCCTCAACTTCTGGGCTTCCTCGTTGAGTTTGAGGGTGGGCGATTCGGCGATAGCTTTGGCAAGCGTGCTTATGCTCATGGAATGCTCCTTTCGAGACGCGCGGTCTCCTGCGGAGCATTCTGGCATCTTTCATGGGTTTTGGTTAGTGATGATTGTTAGGGGAAGTTAAGATGATATTCCGATCCAGGTATGGAATTGCCTCATATTACCTGAGCGTGGCGCGCGCAAAAATGTGCCGCAACGTGATCTGTTGTTGGCCGGTGAAGCCGGCCGGTTGAACCCGAAACACCACCTCAAAGTCCTGGGGGTAATTGTTCTGGAAAGCGTTAAGGCCAATGCACTGAGAGATGAAGAGTTGAATCTGATCGCTGGCACTGCCCGGCTCAATTTCCACCTGGCCCAGTGCTTCCAGTGGACTGATGTTGTTGTTGTGGATGCGATAAACCACCTTCACCATTTCGCCGGGTCTGGCGTATACCACCGGGGGAAAGGTCTCCACCACAAAGGGCAAATCGACTACGCTGGCTTCAATGCGCACTTCGACCGGCGCGGTGAACCGCCAGATGATCACGCCCGCTGCCGTTACCACGATGGCGGCCAAAACGACAGCCCATGTTTTTAGGTTGAATCGGGTCATATTTCTAGGGTATCAGGCAAGGCCGGCTTGCCCAAGGGGAAAACGTCATTTGTTTTAGGTGATGAACGGCGTTCATAAAACTTCAGTGTTGCAGCGCAAAACTCCCCCGGCCATCGTTAAGCCAAACTTTGTAATCGTCAATGCCTACGGCAAAGATGTCGGGGTCGCCGTCGCCATCCACATCTCCGACTGTCACGGCCTCCAATCTGGAATAAGACAGGTTCTGGCCGCTGTTGCTGAAGTTGCCGAGGCCGTCATTCAGCCAGACCTCAACCGAGGCGTCATCGCCGACGACGGCGTCGAGATCGCCGTCGCCATCCAGGTCTGGCAAGGCCACAAACCGCGTCCTTGAGTTGCCAAGCGTCTGGCCGCTGTCGCTGAAATTGCCGAGGCCGTCGTTCAGCCAAACTCCGTTCGGACCGTCGTTGCCCACAAAGGCGTCCAGGTCGCTGTCGCCATCCACGTCGCCCAGAGCCACGGCATAAGTGTCAGCCTGGCCCAACTGCTGGCCACTGTCGGCGAACTGGCCACTGCCATCATTCAGCCAGACAGTATTTGGCTGATGCCTGAGCAGGTTGGCGCTGGTATTGGCTTGGTAAGAAGAGTTCCCGACAAAGGCGTCGAGGTCGCCATCGCCATCCAAATCGCCGACAGCGACAGCGCTACTACCCAGGCTTCGCAACCGCTGTTTAGAGTCTCTCATGGCAAATGGCTCACCGGCTTCAAGCGCGGCAACAAAGTCGGCAAGAAAGACAGCCTGCGTCCCCGACTCAAAAAGACCGTCAGCCCCGAGGCCCTAAACGCAATTGCCGGCCAATCCGCCACAAGAGCAACAGCCATAGCGGCGCGCCGCAGAGGGTAAAAGAAAACAGATCTCCCAATGGGGAAAGCATCACGCTTAGGGGGCTGGCGGCAGTTGGAAAGGTTGGGCTGGGATAATAGGCCGCGCTGTAGTTGATCGGCAGGCTCAGCACCACAATCACCCCTGCCACTGCCCATAGCCCGAACCAGAAGCTTCCGCGCCGCACGGCCAGGGCGGCGGCCAACCCGACCAGCAGACCGGCCGGAACGTAGAGCAGGCCTTCCAGATCGGTGATCACGACTTCCATTGTAAATAGCCACAGACCCATCGGCGCCAGAGGCAGCACCACCAGCAATCCAGTCAGCAGGTCACGCCGACTCAGCCAGAGTAGGCCTCCAACCATCAGCGCCAGCCACGCCAGGAGCATCGCAACGCCGATCAGGGTAAAGTTGGGGGAGTTGAATTGGATGGCAACGCCCCACGTCCCGGATAATCCGTAGCCCAGCCAACTGGCCGACCAGCGGGGCAGGCCGCGCCACAATCCAACCGCCGACATGATCGCCACCAGTGACCAAAAGGCCGGGATCAACTGCCCTGGATAAGCGTAGCCCCAACGCTCCGAGTGGCGAAGCGGCGCGACGATCTCAGCCAAACCGTAGGTTCGCAGTTCGTAGATCATCACCGGCGCGTAAATCATCAGCGCATACAATAGATGCGGCAAGCCAGCTAATATGGCCGCCCACCAGGAGCCGGGCGTCCTCGCTTCAGCCAGGCCGATCCCCTTCGTTTTCAAAGTGTGCCAGTATTCATGCAGAAGGCTCATGGGGAAATCCTTTATTTCTTGCAAACATACTTTTATCAGCGAGGCGGCATCCCTCCCTGCCGCTTCCCTGACTGCTTCCGCAAAAACAGCGTGCATCTCTTCGCCGAACTCGGCGCGGAAGCGGCGCGGGTATAGGCGTAACAGCAAGGCATAGAGGTGAGTGAGTAACCGGATCACGGCCATGATAGGTGTTCTATATTCGCCATCATTGATTATTGAGCGGCGTTCTCCGCCCCGTTTCGTAATTCATCTAAACAGAAAAAAGGTAATGACGAAAGGAGCGGCCGCGATGCCTAAGCCCAATAGGGAGACGGCTATTCCGGGCGCCTTCCTGTGCCTGGCCGCCAAAAGCAATCGGGTTCATGATTTCTCAGCCTCCTATAGTTTCTGAATGTACAAACGATTACTGCTAACTGATGATCTGATCCTGGGGATCGCACGCCGCAATGAGGCGGTGTATAGACGAACGCTGAAAAGGATGCCAGGCTCCACGCTTATCATCCCCGAAATGAAATGATGAACACACCCAGCACAATCAGTATAGCGATCAAGATCGCAATATCAGCCAAAGCTCTAAACATGCCTCTCGGGATCCAACCCTGTCGAATCACGGCCAAAAGGCCGAGCGCCGTCGCCGCACTAATTGAGGCGGTCAGGTTGAGGCCATTGTTCATTTACGTTGCCTCCATTGCCTGGCTGACGGCGTGCCGCGAGACGTTCATACTGATTCCAACGTCTGAGGCACGGCGCTGAGGCGAGTGACCAGCCAAGCGCTCAACAGCAACCATATCAGACCAACTGCGTAGACCTCATATTTGTAAACATCGGCCAGGTCGTATAGCGCAAACGAGAGACCCGCCGGGAGGATGCGAAACCCAAACCATATCGGCAGCAACAGCATCCACATCAGCGGCAGGGCCGAGGGGATAAGAACGAGCAAGGCGAGTGAGGCCCGATCAAGCGGCACCTTACTGCGCCGTGCCGCAACGCCCAGCCATAGCGCGCCGGCGAGACACAGGAACAAGCCCAGGTAAACGACCATGTTGAACCACAGCGTGCCAGGCCCGATGTTTGCGATGCTCTGCCAGAAGTAGCCCAGGTAGTAGCCCAGGTTGCCGAACA
>CAYSIV010000055.1:0-11128 GCA_964431175.1 uncultured Anaerolineales bacterium | reverse complement strand
CTAACCGATAACCTAACATCCCCACTCGCCCACTGCGCTTTCCGATCTCCCTCAATCCCCAGAACAACAACGGCCCGATCACCAGCGCGGAACCCACCAACAGTTGCGGCGCGAAACGCTCGGCCAATGCTGCCAGGGTGGGCGGCTCGGAGTATTCGGGCGGCAAATTGTGCCAGTAAGTTCGAGCGTAAGCCGCGAGCAGGCCGGTGAGCAGACTCGCATCGAGGGCCAGCCACAGCCCGATCCGCACATTATTCAAGCGGACGATGGCCACGGCCATAGCGCCGGCGAGCAATACTATCCCCAGCAAGATCGCGTTATGGATCGTCGGCTCCACAAACTCAAGGACGGGAGACCAGAACAGTAACATCAGCGGTGTGGCTGTCAATAATCCCTTGATCCGATCCCGCCCCGTGATCCAATAAAGCCAGCCGATGATAATCAACGGGACGGCGAAAAGGGTTATTTGGGGCAACAGGATCACGACTATTCCCACATACATATACCAACTGGCCGACCAGCGCGGCCAGCCGCGCCGCCAGGCCACGGCCAGCGCCGTCAGGATGAAAAAGGGCAGGATAAACAAAAAGATCGGATAGACTGTCGATCCATTTCTAACCGTACCGAGCGGCAGCAGCGCCAGCACCACCACGAGCAAATGCGGCAGTCCAGCCAGGACGGCATCTTTCCACGAGCCGGGTTGGCTGATTTCATTCATGGCAACTCCTTTCAATATCCCCCGCCAATGCTCACGCAGAAGACTTGTTGGCAGGTCTTTCAATTCTCGCAAGCACACAACAGCTATCGAAGCTATACCCGTCCGCCTCGCCTCTGCCACCGTCTCGGCGAACACGCCCTGCATCTCTTCCCCAAACTCAGCCTGAAAGCTTGTAGGATAGAGGCGCAACAGAATGGCATATGCGTGGATGAGAGGGTCGAGGTGCTTTGCCATATTTCTGCCACACATCATACGCCGGCTACTTTGCCTGGAATATCCCATCTCCCTGATTGAGCCAGAGGTTGAAGGTTTCGGTATCAGCGCCAGCAAAAATATCCGGGGAGCTATCGCCGTTGAAATCCCCGATTGCCAAGCCGTGCCGTTCGGAATAGCCAAAGCGCTGACTGGACTGCGTAAACACTGCTTGCCCATTGTTCCACCAGATGACAGCCTGCTGAAGCCCGGCGATCAGGGCATCCTGGTCTCCATCACCATTCAGATCAGATAGGAAGACTGCCCTGATCTGGTTGCCAGAAATCTGCTGGTCGGAAAGTGCAAATAACCCCTCCTGTCCACCTTGCGCACTCAAGTCCAGCGCCAGCGCCGGTTTGCCGTATTGCGAAAGTGCAAATAACCCCTCCTGTCCACCTTGCGCACCGCCTTGGTTGATCCATACGATGGCCCCATTTCGGGTCCCTACCAGAGCATCCAAATCATCGTCGCCGTCCATGTCACCCAGAGCGAGAGCGGTGCTGTCCGAGTCGCCCAACCACTGGTCGGAGGCGATGAAGCTGCCCGAACCATCATTCAGAAGGACCAAGTCGTCCAGGCTGTTACCTACGCCGATTGTCGGCGCCCCAATGGCAGCAAAGACATCCAGATCGCCGTCGCCGTCCAGGTCCCCCATGGCGGCGGCCCGCATGGGTAGCCCGTCCAGCTCCCCGAGGCTCAGGGTGTGGCGCACCAGCCAGCCTCTCGGATCCCACTCATTGATCCACACCCAAGTGGAGGATGGAATATGGGAAGAATCGACAAGCGGATTCTCGCCAGATCCATAACAACAGCCAGTGACGAAACCGTCCACTGCGCCATCGTTGTTCAGGTCGCCCAAGATGACCGAACCGCCCATATCCGCGTGTCCGCGCCATTGGTTCGATGGACGGATGGAATTATTGGTCTTAAAAACGCCGATCTGTCCCGCTTGAGCGCCGCCCTGGTTGAGGGAAAGTGTTAGTTCGTATCCATCCAGAACGAGGAGATCGGCATCCCCATCGCCGTCCACATCTCCGGCAGCAGCCGAAAAGCCACCGGGCAACTCTTGGGCACTACGAGTAAATTGCCCGCCACCCTGGTTAATCCACAGAATGATCCCAGCCCACGAAGCATCCGCGCTTTCCCATCGGGTGTGCTCAACGATCACATCAAGGTCGCCGTCCCCGTCTAAATCAGCCACATCGGTGATGCTCCTGTGAGGCCCTTTCCATTCCGAATACAGCACTGTGAAAAAGCCAGCGCCCAGGTACAGGACGAGAACCACCAGTCCTAAGGTTGCCAACATTCCGAACAGTTTGGCGGGTCGTGATTTGGCCTGAGATGTGGTTTCATTAACCATACGTCTGGTCCATCTTTGTCATACACCCAACAAACGAGTAACAGGCCAGAGGACGATGCTCACGCCTGATCTTCCACTGCCCGCAGTTGGGCAGTGCTCACCAGCTTCTGCAAGCGGGCCGTTTCGGCCTTCAACACCCGCCGCCCTTGCTCGGTGAGGGCGTAGGCTTTGCGCTCACGGGCAGTGTTGTTTTCGGCGGGGTCGCTCACACGCCTGATCCACTTTTGCTCCAGCAGGCGCTTGAGCGCGCCGTACAACGTGCTGGTGCTCAAAACGATGCGATGCTCACTCAACGCCTCCACATCTTTCATGATGGCGTAGCCATGCCTTGGCTCCGGAGCCAGACTGAGCAAAATAAAGAATGTCGTTTCGGTGAGCGGCAGGTTGGATTGAATATCAAGTGAGTCGGCCATAATTCCCCTATATGTCGCCTGGCGACATATCACCATAGTATGGGATTTTTCAGTGTGAGTCAAGCAGGACTTAAAGCAAAACCGGGCGCCCTACAGCACCCGGTCTTTTAACGCCCTGTTCGGCCTCACTCTTTTGTCGCCGCCTTCAACGCTTCCAGCAACAGGGCTTCATCCACTTCCACGCCAAAGGCAACCTCGCCCAGGCGTTTGGGCAGAGCAAACTTGAGCACCCCGCCCGCCTTCTTCTTGTCGCTACTCATCGCGGCCCGAACAGCGGCAGGATCAAGGCCGGGGGCGCGAGATGGCAGCCCCGTGTGTTTAAGCAAGGCGGAAAGTCGATCCGTCAGCCCGTGCTCGGCCAATCCCATCCGCTCGGCGATCCACGTTTCGGCCGCCAAGCCGATGGCAACCGCCTCCCCGTGCCTCAACCGGTAGCCCGAAGCGGCCTCCACCCCGTGGCCGACGGTGTGACCGAGATTCAAAGTTGCCCGCACACTTTTCTCAAACGGGTCGGCCTCCACGACTCGAATCTTCACCTCAATCGCCTGCTGAAGTTGATCCAAACTACCGAAGGCCGTTGAAGTTTCCAGGGACTCAAACAAAGCCGGGCCACCAATAATGCCATGCTTGATCACCTCAGCCATGCCGGAGATCCGTTCAGCTTCGGGCAAGGTGTTCAGGACGAGCGGATCGGAGATGACGAGCGAGGGCGGGTGAAATGCGCCTACCAAATTCTTGCCCTGCGGCAGATCGACTCCGGTTTTGCCGCCCAGGCTGGCATCCACCATCGCCAACAATGTGGTTGGCACATTGACCCAGCGCAGGCCGCGCATGAAGGTGGCGGCGGCAAACCCGGCCATGTCGCCAATCACCCCGCCGCCAATGGCGATGACGATTCCACTGCGGTCGAGGCCGTGTTCGAGAAACGAGTCGTACAGTCCGCGAACAGTGTCAAGGGTTTTGTGTTGTTCGCCAGTAGGCAAGGTGGTAATTGGTAATTGGTTATTGGTTATTGGGAGTTGGCGGGCGACGTTTTCATCGGTGACGATGAGGGCCGGGCCGCTGAGATGGTATTGGCCAAGAACGGCCGGCAGAGAGTCGAGCAGGCCGTGGCCGAGCAGGATTGGGTGTTTGAGGCCGGGGGCGTTAACCGGGAGCGAACGCGGCCTGAGCAGTGATTCGATTTGGTCGATCACTTGCTCAACACTTTTTCCGGTCGTGTCAATTTGGGTTGAGAACGAGTCGTAAAGGCGGCGGCGCGTTTTGAGCAGAGCGGAGAGTTGTTTGGAGGCGTTGTCGCCAGCCAGCAAAGGGCGCGTTGCGCCTGAAGTGCGCGCCAGCAATTCAGCCATTTCGGCGCGCAGGCAGATGATCAGGCCATTGCCTTCGAGCGCGGCGCGGTTGTTGGGGTTGAGCAGTGCCCCGCCGCCGACGGCGATCACCCGATTCGACTGCGCGGCCAGTTCGGCGCACACCAGAGACTCAAGGCGGCGAAACTCGGCTTCGCCTAATTGCGAAAAAATTTGGGGGATGCTTCGCCCGGCATGTTTTTCAATGAGCGGGTCGCTGTCGGCAAACTCGCGGCCCAGCCGTAGTGCCAGTTCTTTGCCCACCGTGCTTTTACCTGCGCCGGGCGGGCCGTATAGAATAATGTTCATCAAGAAGAAATCACCGCAAAGGCGCAACCCCGCAAAAAAGAAGCGGGGCAGGCGGACGCAAAGTCTCTTTTTGTTTTCTTTGCGCTCTTCGTGTCTTCGCGGTTCCAAAATTACGGCCAAAAAATAGTCGGCTCGTTGAGCATTGGCAAATCTTCGAGCCGCATTTGGCGCAAGGCTTCAAAGCGCGGCTTCATCTCGGCCAGCGAGTCGCCGCCAAGTTTTTCAAGCAAGGCGTCGGCCAGCACGAAGCATACCATCGCTTCGCCAATGATGCCGGCCCGGGGCACGGCGCAAAAGTCCGACCGTTCGTATTCGGTGGCGGCTTCCACCCCGGAAGCCAGGTCCACCGACCTGAGCGGGTTGAGAGTGGTGGAGATCGGTTTCATCGCCACGCGCAAGCTGATCGGCTCACCGGTCGTAATTCCGCCCTCGAGTCCGCCAGCGCGGTTGGTGCGGCGGACAAGCCGCGACGACGGGCGAACGACGGACGACGAACCTTCGTCATTCGTCTGTCGCCTGTCGCCCAAAATGATTTCGTCATGCACCTGCGTTCCCGGCTTTCGCGCATTGGCAAACGCTTCGCCAATTTCAACGCCCTTCATGGCGTGAATGCTGAGCAGGGCCTGGGCGAGGCGGCCAGAGAGGCGGCGATCCCAGTGGACATGACTGCCGAGGCCGGGCGGCAGGCCGAGGGCGACGACTTCGAACACGCCGCCGAGCGTGTCTTTGGCTTGCATGATCCCTTCGACGCGTTCGCGCATCGCGGCCGAGGCGGCTTCGTCGGGGCAAGCCATCTCGGACTCAAGCGCCAGATGGATTCGATCTTCAAGCGGCATCGCCGAGAGATCAGCCGCCACGCCGCCAATCTCAACCACGTAACTTCCTACGCTTACGCCAAACTCCAACAACAACTTGCGGCAAATCGCGCCAATGGCGACTCGGGCTGTTGTCTCACGGGCCGACGCTCGTTCAAGACTCAGCCGCAAATCGCTGTAGCCGTACTTCACCGCGCCGGTGAGGTCGGCGTGGCCGGGGCGCGGGATCGTCATCGGTTCGACCGCCTTGCCTTTCCATTTGGCGTGATCCAAGTTTTGCACCTGCACGGCGATGGGTGAGCCAATCGTCGCGCCCGCCATCACGCCGCTGAGGATCGTTGCTGTATCGCGCTCAAGCTTCATTCGCGGGCTGGCGCCGGGATACGGTTTGCCCGACGCGCTGAGGCCCTGCCGCCGCGCCAGATCGGGGTTGAGGTCGTCCGCCGAAAGTGAAAGTCCGGCCGGCATGCCTTCGAGGAGGGCAGTGAGGGTGGGGCCGTGAGATTCGCCGGAAGTGAGAAAGCGTAAAGGCATATCTTTTCTCACCACAGAGACACAGAGAGCACAGAGTTATTTATTTTTCTTTTCTCTGTGAACTCTGTGTCTCTGTGGTAAACAGTTTACGTTCGGCTATATCGCGCATGAGCTTTCGCGGCGCGGTCTTTCCCGTCCACAATTCAAACGCCAACGCGCCCTGCTCCACAAGCATGCCGAGGCCAGTGGCGGCGCGGAGCTTGGCGGCGCGCGCTTGCCGGGTGAGCAATGTATCGAACGGGTTGTAGACGAGATCATACACGAACGCGCCGGGCGGGAACGGCGCGCTCTCGAACCAGGGCGAGGCATTCACGTTTGGCGACATTCCAACGGGTGTGCAATTAATGATGAGAGCGACGCCGTCGCTGGCTCGCCGGAGGTCGTTGATGGTTAAGTCGTAAATAGTAGTTGGTAATTGGTTATTGGTTATTAGAGATTGCGCCTGTTCGCGGCGGCGGGCGGCCAGGCGAATCTCGCAACCGAGAGGAGCCAGCGCCGCCACTGCCGCCCGGGCCGCGCCGCCCGCGCCCAGGATAAGCACCGGGCGGTTTGAGATATGGACATCGAGGGCATACAAATCGGCAAGGAGGCCGGCGGCGTCGGTGTTGTGGCCGATGAGTAAGGGCGAAGCATCCTGAGCGGACACTGAGCTTGCCGAAGTGGAAGTCGAAGGATGCTTTGCCCGTTTGACGATGGTGTTCACCGCGCCGATGGCCTCGGCTACCACGGTCAGGCCGTCGAGGAAGGGGATGACGGCCTCTTTGTGCGGCACGGTGACGTTTGCTCCTGCATAATCGTCGCCGCGAATGAGGGCGACGGCCTCCGCCAGCCGCGCCGGTTCCACCGGCATCGCTTCATAACTCCAGTCGCGCAAGCCAACGTGCGCCAGCGCCGCGTTGTGCATGGCGGGCGAGAGGGAGTGAGAGAGGGGGTGGCCGAGGAGGGCGAGGCGCATAACTCGACCGTCAAGGCAGATCCTGTGTCGAGTCCAAGACAAAACGCGTTTCCTTGAAAGTATAAATGTGCTTCACTTTCCTTCCTGGAGGATCACCAATGTAACTGAGAGTAGTGCCAGTTACAATTATCTCCTTGCTGCTAGAAGAGTGGCCCTTGTGAAGCGACACCTCGGCAAAACAGTCTATGTCTATAAGGTTATTAAAGTAATTGATAGGTTGCGTTTGGTGCCAACCAACAACCAAGATGGCCAGATGGCATGTTTGAGTAGCTCCCCACCTTAATGTAACAGTAACGTCAGGTTTTCCATCCCCTGTTACATCATTGACATCAATAATGTCTAGAGCGCTGAAGAAAGGTGTGGTGTCTATAATATGGGCTGAGTAAGAGTCGTTTATGCATTCGGCTACCAGCACACCTCCATCACGCACTTGTTCAAAAATTGCGGCAAGCACGATCTCGGGAACACCATCGCCACTTAAGTCAGTTTCTCTAATATCGCCGATAACACCTTGTTGCTTCAAAGCCCCCATCAAATCATCTGGCGTTCCGCCTTCATTCAGAAAAGCTGTGACATCCGATTTCAGTTCATTGATCCTCGGCGCTGTTAAGATGAATTCTGCCGGACCGTGCGACGTTGGGCATTTAGCTTTCAATACGGCGGAAGTGGTTGTTGCGGCAGTTGTTGGCGTGACGAGGGCGATGGCGGTTGGAGTTGTGATGGGGGCAGTGACAGCGGGAGCGACCGTCGCCGTTTCTTGAGTTATGGCTGTTGATGTCAGTGCAGGTTGAGGGATGCAAGCAGTGAAGAGAAATACAATAGCAATAAGAAGGCGTTTCATATCAAAAGTTTAGCACAGACAATAGAACCGCTGAGTCACTGAAAGGTGCTGAAAGCGCTGATCAGTGATTTGGGGTTGTTCAGTGCATCAGTGATTCCAACACTTCAAAATAATTTGGAAACGTCTTCGACACGCAACCCGGATTCTCAATTGCAACTCCCTCAGATCGCAGGCCGGCGAGGGCAAAGGCCATTGCCATGCGATGGTCGTCGTAGGTTTGAATGATGGCGGGTTGCAGGTTTCGGCATGGATAAATCTTCAGGCCGTCGGGGTATTCTTCGACAGTGACGCCGAGGCGGCGCAGTTCGGCGCACATGCCGGCTACGCGGTCGGTTTCTTTCACCCGGGCCGAGGCAATGCCGCGAATGATGGTGGGCGAGTCGGCAAAAGGGGCAATGGCGGCCAGGGTTTGGGCCGTGTCGGGGATGTCGCGCATATCTACGTCAACACCCTTCAACCTCCCGAAGGTTTGCGAACCTTCGGGAGGTTGCGCGGGGCCGGTCACCTCGATCCAATCGTCGCCTTCGGCGACAACGCATCCCATTTTTGCTAATACGTCGAGAAACGCAATGTCGCCCTGCTTCGAGTGGCGGGAGATGTTTTGCACTCGCACCGTGCCGCCGCAGAGGGCGGGCGCGGCAAAGAAGTACGAGGCGGCAGAAGCGTCGCTTTCAATCGCATATTCTTTCAAGGCGCGATAGTGCCGGGGGGGGATGCGGAATCGTTCGTAGCCGACGCGCTCGACGGTGAGGCCGAAGTCGGCCATCACCGCAATCGTCATGTCAACGTAAGGTTTGGAGTTGAGGTCACCAGTGACGATCAGTTCAACCGGCGACTGAGCGTAAGGGGCGACCATGAGCAGGGCCGACAGAAATTGACTGCTGGTGTCCCCCGCCACTCGCGCTACCCCGCCGGGGAGGCCGCCAGCCTGCACCCGGACCGGCGGGCAACCCGTCCGGCTTTCAACATCAACGCCGAGTTGCCTGAGCGCATCAAGCAAGTCGCCGATCGGGCGCTGGCGCATGCGCTCGTTGCCGTCAATCACAAATTCGCCGTGGCCGAGGGCGACGAAGGCGGTGAGGAAACGGGCGGCGGTTCCGGCGTTACCGACAAACAATTCGGCCTGGTGGGTTGGGGTACGTCCGCCAAGGCCATGAACGACGACCAGCGATTGGAAATCGGCGGCTTCAATCTTGAAGCCGAGGGTTTGCAGACAATCGACGAAGAAACCCGAATCGTCGGAAAAGAGAGTGTTGGTGAGCGTCGTCGGGCCGTCGGCCAGGGCGGCGATGGCCAGAGCGCGGTTGGTGAGACTCTTGGAGCCGGGCACGCGGACGGTGGCGTGAAGCGGGCGGCGGATTGGGGCGATAGGCAGACTATCCATAATTGGATTTTCTCACCGCGGAGATTCGGAATTCGCAGAGATTTCTTTTTCTCTCTGCGCTCTCTGCGTCTCTGCGGTGAATTACTGCTTGAACATCTCGCTTCTTTTGCTCTGCGCGGATTCGAGGGTGGCGCGAAGAGCGGCCGGGTCACCCGGCTCGAGGGCGGCAGTGAGGGCCTCGAGTTCGGCGCGGAAGTGGGAGAGCGCGTCGAGGACGGCGGCGCGGTTGGTGAGCAGGATGTCGGTCATCATTGTCAGGTCGCTGGCGGCCAGGCGGGTGGTGTCGCGAAAGCCGGAAGCGGCCATTTGCCACGCTTGCTCGTCGCCAGCGGCGAGTGTGGCCCGCATCAGGGCAACGGCCACAACGTAAGGCAAATGGCTGACCAGCGCGGCGAGGGCGTCATGCTGTTCAGCGGCGAGAATGAGCGGCAAGCCCCCAATTGTGCTGATGAGTTTGTGGGCGAGAGTGAGCGCTTTTGGCGACGTGCGTTCGAGGGGGGCGAGGACGAAGGTCTTGCCTCGATAGAGGTTGGCATCGGCGTGAACGATGCCGCCGGTTTCTTTGCCGCACATGGGATGACCGCCGATGGGATCAAAGTGGGCCGGGAGGTTCTGCATGGCGGCGACAATGGCAGATTTGGTGGAGCCGAGATCGAGGACGACAGACGATGGGCGATGGACGAAAGCTGATGACTGACGGCTGATGGCTGATAGCTGATCGAGAATGACGCGGACGGGGGCGGCGAGAATGAGGAGGTCAGAAGCGGCGAGGGCGGAATGGAAGTCGGCAGTGCGTTGAACAACGCCATGTTGCAGAGCAAAGGCCCGGGCGGCAGGGTCGGTCTCCACACCGATGATCTCGCGGCACGCATTCGCGCCGGCCAGAGCCAGGGCCAGCGATCCGCCCATCAATCCGAGACCCACAATTGCGACTCGGGTGTCGGCGAGAGTCGTAAACCCCGGTTCGTCCATCGCAAGTTGGTAATTCGTAATTGGTAATTACCAATTACGAATTACTTCCTCCCCACTGCTTCAGCCACGCGCCGGATGTCTCTGACCAACTGCGCGAACTTTTCGGGCTTGAGGCTTTGGGCGCCGTCGGACATGGCCTCGGAGGGATTGGGGTGGACTTCGATGATGAGGCCGTCGGCCCCGGCGGCGGCGCCCGCCTTGGCAACCGCCGCTACATATTCCCATTTGCCCGTGCCATGACTCGGATCGAGGATGACGGGCAGGTGAGTCATTTGTTTGAGAACGGGAACAGCGTTGATGTCGGTGGTATTGCGGGTGTACTTCTCAAAGGTGCGAATGCCGCGTTCGCACAGCATCACCTGGGTATTGCCTTTGGCTAGAATATATTCGGCGGACATGAGCAGTTCTTCGATGGTGGACATCATGCCGCGCTTGAGCAGGACAGGTTTGCGGGCCTCGCCGGCGGCATTGAGCAAATTGTAGTTCTGCATGTTGCGGGCGCCAATTTGAATCACGTCCGCATATTTTTCAACCAGCAGGATTTGCTCGGGCGACATCGCCTCGGTGATGACAGGCAGGCCGGTGGCTTCGCGGGCTTCGGCCAGCAACACCAACCCCTCTTCGCCCATGCCTTGAAAGCTGTAAGGGGACGTGCGCGGTTTGAAGGCTCCCCCGCGCAAGGCGGTCGCCCCGGCCTCTTTCACTGCCTGAGCCGCCTCTAAAATTTGTGACCGGCTCTCCACCGAACACGGCCCGGCGATAATGACAATTTGTGAGCCGCCCACTTGAAGGTTGTTGAGGGGAATGAGGGTGTCGGCGGGGTGCATGTCGCGCGAGGCCAGCTTGAACGGCTTGAGGATGGGGACAGTTTTCTCGACCCCATCCAGAAGTTCAAACTGCGCCCGGTCAATCGGGCGGTCATCGCCGATGACGCCGATGATGGTCGTCTCTTCGCCTTGCGAGAGGTGGGCGCGGTAACCCATACTTTCGATGCGTTTGACGACGCCGGCGACTTGCTCTTTACTGGCGCGGGATTTCATCACAATGATCATGGTGTGAGGCCGATAACGAATAACCAATAACGAATCCTCATTCGTTATTGGTTATTCGTTATTGGTTATTAGCAACGTCCCATCACTTCGGCGATCTTGCGGCACTCGATCACCAATTGGGCGAACTTTTCGGGCTTGAGGCTTTGGGCGCCGTCGGACATGGCCTGAGTGGGA
>CAYSIV010000054.1:596-24583 GCA_964431175.1 uncultured Anaerolineales bacterium | reverse complement strand
TTGTTTGCTCAGTTTCATAAATTTTGTTTCGAACGGATTTTACTCTGGTAATATTCTGGCGGTGAAATCGTTCAGCCGATGCGCAGGTCCAACAACCGTGGAGAAAACTGATGAAATCGAGTCGCAGTGACGCTCTGCGCCATGCCTTGCCTTACCTGGCCCTCGCCTTCGCCGTCCTCGGCCTTGGCTTCTCCGGCATCTTCGTCAAGTGGGCAAACGCCCCGGGCGCAGTCAGTGGATTCTATCGCATGGCGATTGCCGCTGTAGCAATGGCCGTGCCGTTCGGCCTTGAAACCCGCCGTCGCGGCCTGCGCGCGAGCCGCCATTTGTGGCTGGCAATTCTGGCCGGGCTGTTCTTCGCCTGCGACCTCTTCACCTGGAACACGGCCGTGCTTGTCACCTCGGCGGCCAACGCCACCTTGCTCGGCAACAGTTCGCCGTTGTGGGTCAGCCTGGGGTCGATGATTCTGTTCAAAGAAAAACTGCGCCCGCCGTTCTGGGCCGGACTGGGGCTGGCAATGATCGGAGCCATGCTGATCCTCGGCCAGGATTTTTTAGCGCACCCCTCTATCGGTCTGGCCGACGTGCTGGCCCTTGTGGCCGGACTCTTCTACGGCGGCTTCTTTCTCGCCACCCAACGCGCGCGCGAAGGATTGAGTTCGCTGACGACATGGTGGATTTCGGCGGCGACAAGCACCCTGACTCTGCTCGGGCTGAGTCTGGCGCTCAAACATCCGCTGACGGGTTACCCGGCGAATTCGTATTGGAGTTTGATCGGGTTGGCGCTGATCACTCAGGTGGGCGCGTATCTGGCCATCAACTACGCCCTCGGCCACCTCAAAGCATCCATCGTTTCGCCGACGCTGCTGGGGCAACCGGTGCTCACCGCCATCCTGGCCGTGCCGCTTCTCAATCAGCCGCTCACACTTCCCCAAATCGTCGGCGGCGTGGTGGTGCTGGCCGGGGTCTGGATCGTCCACCGCTATCACTAACCCTCTAAGAAACGAGCGGCAAGAAAGTTTCGACGATCTGCGGATCAAAATGCTTGCCGGATTGTTCGATGATGTATTCGCGCACTTTTTCTTCCGGCCAGCTTTTGCGGTAGGGCCGGTCGTAGCTCAACGCGTCCCACGTGTCCACCACGGCGAAGATTCGGGCGGCCAGCGGAATTTGCTCTCCCTTTAGCCCGCGCGGGTATCCTGTGCCATCCCAGCGCTCATGATGATAATAGGGAATATCCAGCGCGCCGCGCAGGTACAAGATCGGCGAGAGCATATCGTAAGCATAAACCGGGTGGCGGCGCATGAAGACCCATTCGTCTTCGGTGAGGAAGCCGGGCTTGAGCAGGATGCTGTCGGGCACGCCCATTTTGCCAATGTCGTGGAGCAAGGCGCCCCGTCGGATTTGCACCAACTCGTCGTCGCGAATGCCCATTGCCTGGGCCAAGCGCAGAGTCAATTCGGTAGCGCGTTGGGTGTGGCCTTCGGTCTCCTGGTCGCGCAGTTCAAGCGCTTTCGACCAGCCCTCAATAGTGGCATCGTAGGCCAGCGTCAGATCTTCGTTGTAGTGGCGCAGGTCGCTGACCAGTTCGTCGGCGTCAATGGCGATGGCGGCCTGGGTGGCCAGGCTTTCGAGGAAGTCCAGCCATTCGATGTCGGGATTGAAGGATGAGCGATGAAAAATTTCGAGCACGCCTTTAACCTGGCCCTTGGTGACGAGCGGCACACCGAAGTAAGTGACGAAGTCTTCACCCGCGAATAGAGAGTGGTGGAGGGGAAAAGCGCCGGCGGTGTTGTTGAGGTTATGGACAGAAATCCGCCGCCGGTCGAGAGCCGCTCGCCCGGCGTACCCTTCGCCGAGCCGCCAACGCGATCGGGCGATGCCGCGAGTGCGGAATCCAATGTCGGTCACGTGTTCCAATATCTTGATGCTTTGGTTAAGCCGCATCAGGTTAACGGCATCAACCTCAAGTTGGGCGGCGGCTTCGGCCAGAATGAAGTCGAGGGTGGAATGCAGGTCGAGGCGGTAGGTGATGACTTTGTGGATGTCGTGCAGGGCGGCCAGGTGACGCACGCGGCGCTGGGCATGCTCGTAGAGATTGGCGCGATGAATGGCGCCGGCGGCAATATCGCCGACAGCGGCCAGCAGACGCATTTCGGCATGAGTGATCCAGGTGGTGCGGCTCACCCACAACGCGCCAATCGTTTCGTCGCGGGCGATGAGGGGCACGCAGGCTGCGGCCTGCAGCCCTTCTCTGAGGAGATCGGGCCGGGCCACGTCGGTTTCTTTGCGGATGTTGTTGCTCAGGTAGGGCTGGCGGTTGGCGATCACCCGGCTGGTAATCCCGGCGCCGGGCGGTAATCGCATGTCCTTAATTTCGTTGGCAAGGATTCCCCAGGCCGCCTCAAATACCAGTTCGCTGGTTGTCGAGTCCACCATCACCAGCGCGCCGCCGTCGATTTCAAGCAGTTCGGCAAGCTGATCAAGGGTCGCACTCATAATGTTGGCTCGAGTGGATGTTGAGCGTAGGGCGTTGGCGACGGCGATGATGGCTTCCATTTCGCGCTCGCGCTGTTTGCGTTCAGTAACATCCTGGGCCGCGCCGATGATGCCCGTCACCCGGTTTTGCCCTGCGTCGAACTCGACCTGGGCATAGTTGCGCAACCAGCCGGTTTCGCCCGACTTGGTGATGATGCGGAATTCGCTGACGCTGGCCTGGCCGGAAATAAGCGCCGCCAAATGTTCCCGAAATGCGGACAAGTCGTCAGGATGGATCAGCGCTTCCAAGCCGCCTTTCTCCTGCAACTCCAGGGTGGAGTAGCCGGTGATGCGCGAGAACGCATCTGTCATCCACCGGTACCTGAGTTTCCCGTCAGCGGTAACAGCCAGACCGTAAATAAAATCGGACGTGAGTTCGGAGGTGACGCGATAGCGGGCCTCGTTCTCCCGCAAAGTTTTTTCGGCCAGCTTGCGCTCTCGCCGCACCTCGGCCTCACGCAGTTCGCGGTCAACGGCCGGGGCCAGGCGGGCCAGCCTGTCTTTCATAATGTAATCGTGCGCTCCGGCCTTCATCGCTTCCACGGCTGTTTCTTCGCCAATGCTGGCCGACACAAGGATGAAGGGCACATCCAGGTCTCTCTGCCTCACCAGTTCCAGCGCCGCCGTGCCGCTGAAGCCGGGCAGGGAATAGTCGGCCAGGATGACATCCCACTGCTTTTGATCGAGCGCGCTCAAAAGCGCCTCTGCTGTTTGGACGCGGTGGCAATCAACGTCGTAACCGCCGTGCTGGAGTTCATATTCCACCAGCAACGCGTCTTCCAATGAGTCTTCGATTAGCAAGACCCGCAGGGATTTACCCATTCTGACTCAATCTCCAAAACATACGCCCAAATCGCGCCCGGTGAGAATGGTGTCGCAGTCTACAGGGACGGTTTTCATGCGCCGAGTGGCCTCTTCCAACGGGACGTAATTTACAGTGGGCGGGGCGAGGGCTACCATGATGCCCGACTGTCCTTCTCCCAGAGCCCGCACCGCCGCCGCGCCAAAGCGCAAGGCGGTCAACCGGTCGAAGGTGGTGGGGGTCCCGCCACGCAACAAGTGACCCAGCACCACCACCCGCGTCTCTTTGCCGGTTAGCGCTTCCAGGTCGCGCGCCACTTTCTCGCCGATGCCGCCGAGTCGCTCGGCCCGGCCAATCGCCTTTTCGCCCGTCGTCATAATGACATCTCCACCCAGAGGTTTCGCGCCTTCGGCCACCACAATCATGGTGAAATAGTTGCCCTCGTTCTCACGCTCCCGAATCTTTTCTACTACCTTGTCCAGGTCGTAAGGGATTTCGGGAATCAGAATCACGTCGGCTGACCCGGCCACGCCGGAGTTGAGGGCGATCCAGCCGGCGTAGCGCCCCATGACTTCCACCACCATCACCCGCCGGTGCGAAGCGGCGGTGGTGTGCAGGCGGTCGAGGCACTCGGTGGCGAACGACACCGCCGTGTCGAAGCCGAAGGTGATCGCCGTCCGATCCAGATCGTTGTCAATCGTCTTTGGCACGCCGATCACCCGCAAACCTTTTTGGGCCAGCACGTTGGCAATGCTCAGTGAGCCGTCGCCGCCGACCGAGATTAAGGCGTCGATGTTGTGCAGGCGGAAGGCGCGAATCAATTCGTCGGAACGATCAATCTCTTCATATTGTCCGTCTTTGTTCAATATAGGAAATTTCAGCGGGTTGCCCTTGTTGGTCGTCCCTAGCATCGTGCCGCCCAGATGGGTGATACCTCTTACCCGCTCGCGAGTCAGGTGGACGATGCCGCTGTCGGCGTACTCTTCCGGCATCATTAAGCCGTTGTAGCCGTCGCGGATGCCGTAACACTCCCAGCCGCGATGCAAGGCCGAGAGCACCACCGCCCGAATCACAGCATTCAGCCCCGGCGCGTCGCCGCCGCCAGTGCAGATGGCGATCTTCTTGATGTGTTGCTTCATATCAAGTTCTCTCCTCAAACGTCAATTACGGTGATTATATCCGACCTGCTGGTATCATTGGGAAAATGGCAACGCCGGGATTTTTTTGTGAACTTTGCGCCCTCAAGACTTCGTGGTAAGGTGGCGCCGGATTTGCGTAAGCCCGGATAGGATTTCTTTCAACCATGACTCAACCGACCTCTGACACAACTGTTCACCCGACTGAGGCGCGCGCCACCGCGCAAGTCCGCTGGCTCGATGGGCAAACCTTTGAAGCGCCGCTGAACACAACTCTGGAAGCGTTCGCCCGCGCGGCGCAACCTCAGGACTCTGCTCAGGCTCCGGTCGTGGCCGCGCTGGTGGACGGCAAACTGCGCGAGTTGACCTACAAACTGACTCGCGACGCGGAACTCGAGCCGGTGACGATGGCGAGCGAAGACGGAATGCGCATCTATCGCCGCGGTCTGACGTTTTTGATGATCGCCGCGGCCAAAGAATTGTTCCCCGAAGCCGGGATGGTTGTAGATCATTCAATTGCTTCTGGCGGCTACTTTTGCCAGGTGTACGGGCGCGATAACTTCAACGCCGCCGAACTCAAACGCCTGGTGGTCCGCATGAGGGAGATGGCCGCCGCCGACTTGCCGATTGCCAAAGAAATTGCGCCGCTGGCCGAGGCCATCGAAATCTTCCGCGCTCGCAACGAGGGCGACAAGGTCCGGCTCCTGGCTGAGCGCCACAAGGATTATCTGGTGCTTTACCGTCTCGGGTCGCTGGCCGACTACTTTCACGGCTACATGGTTCCGTCCACCGGTTATTTGCTCTGGTTCGATCTGCAATCGTCGCCGCCCGGCTTCATTCTGCAATTCCCTCAGCGCCGCGCGCCGACTGTTATTGAACCCTTACGAATGCCCGACCGCCTGATGGCCGCCTTCCGCGAATACGGCGAATGGCTCGACAAGCTGGGCGTCAGCAATGTCGGCGCGCTCAACGAAGCGATCGAGTCTGGGCGCGTTCGTGAACTCATCCTCGTCTCCGAAGCTCTGCACGAGCAACGTATTGCCCAAATTGCCACCTGGATAGCCGAAGGCCGCGACGACATCAAAGTGGTGCTCATTGCCGGGCCGTCGTCGTCGGGCAAGACAACGTTCTCCAAGCGGCTGGCGGTTCAACTGCTGGCCAACGGCCTGCACCCGTTTGCCCTGGCGATGGACGAATACTTTGTCGATCGCGAGAAAACGCCCCGCGACGAGAACGGCGACTTCGACTTTGAGACCCTGCGCGCGCTCGATATCCCGCGCCTCAACGAAGACTTGCTGGGCCTGATGGCCGGACGCGAAGTGACTCTGCCGCATTACGATTTCAAAAGCGGCTCCAGCCGAGTCGGGGAAACAGTGGCCCTCCCCCGGGGAACCGTCATTGTGGTGGAAGGCATTCACGGCCTCAATCCCGATCTTGTGCCGCACATCCCGGCGGAGCACACTTTGCGCGTTTATGTCTCGGCCCTCACCCAGCTCAACCTCGATCCCCACAACCGGGTGAGCACGACCGACACCCGCCTCATCCGCCGTATCGTGCGCGACGCGGCCACGCGCGGCTACTCGGCGGGCGACACGTTGAAGCGCTGGGAGAGTGTGCGCCGGGGCGAAAGCCAGCATATCTTTCCGTATCAAGAATATTCAGATGTGATGTTCAATTCGGCGCTCGTCTACGAGCTTTCGGTTCTGCGCCCGCTGGCCGAACCGCTCTTGCGGCAAGTGCAACCCGAAACGCCCGAATACGTGGAAGCCAAACGCTTGCTGGCTCTGCTGGCCTGGTTCCGTCCGTGCGATCGCGAAGCCGTGCCGACTAATAGCCTGCTTCGTGAGTTTGCCGGCGGCTCAGTGCTGGAGCGGTTTGCCTTCTGGGGCATGCCGGCCAAGCGATGAGGGATTGATATGAAGCTCTCCAACCGTTTTGAAGAGGCGCTCACATTTGCGTTTCAACTACACAATGGCCAAACGCGCAAAGCCACTCCGGTTCCCTACATTTCTCATTTGCTGGCCGTAGCCAGCCTGGTGCTGGAAAATGGCGGCGATGAGGACGAAACGATCGCGGCCTTACTGCACGACGCGGTGGAAGATCAGGGGGGAGCCGCCACCCGTGAACAAATCCGCCGGCGATTTGGCGAGCGGGTAGCCGAGATTGTGGACGGTTGCACCGACACTGACGCCACGCCCAAGCCGCCGTGGCTGGCGCGCAAAGAAGCCTACCTTGCTCACCTGCCCAATGCTTCGGCCTCGGTTCGTCAGGTGTCCGCCGCCGACAAGGTGCACAACGCGCGCTCGATTCTTAGCGACTATCGCGATCAAGGCGAAGCGCTGTGGGGCCGCTTTCAGGGCGGCAAAGAGGGAACGTTGTGGTATTACCGGACGCTGGCAGAAACCTTTCGTTCGCTTGGCCCGGCACGGCTGGTGGACGAGTTGGCAAGGGTGGTGAAGGAGGTTGATCGACTGGTGGCCCACACCTGACAGGTTCGCTTCGCGAAACGCGAAGCGTGTCACGTGTAGGCCAGGGCACTTCTACTTTCCCCACCTCGGCTGCCAATCCGGTCGCGGGTCATTCGTCAACTGCGTCAACTCTGAGCCGTCAGCGCCCATGATGAAGATGTCGTTGTTGCCAGTGCGATAAGAGGTGAAGGCGATCCACTGGCCGTCAGGCGAGAACGAGGGGCCGCGGTTGTCGCTCTCGTTCGTCAACTGCCGCAGGTTATTCCCATCCACGCCAATCACAAAAATGTCGCGGTCACCCTCCGGCCCGGCGTAAAACGTCAGCCACCCCCCGTCCGCCGACCAATCGTTGCGCCCGCCGATGTTGAGATCAAACGTGACTTGCCGGACGTTCGTGCCGTCGGCGTTCATGAGATAGAGTTCGGAGGCGCCGTTGCGATCGGACGCAAAGGCGATTTGCTCACCGTCTGGCGACCACGTTGGATCGACGTTGTTGCCGGTCGTGTCGGTGAGTTGCACGGGGCTTCCGCCGTTTGCATCCATCAGCCAGATGTTTTGATTCCCGCTCCGCGCTGAGACGAAGGCGATTCTTGTTCCGTCCGGCGAGAAGGTTGGGCCGAAGTTACTGCCCATGTTCTGCGTGAGGCGGCGCGGGCTTGCGCCATCTACGTTCATCACGTAAATCTCAAAGTTGTTGTCGCGTCGAGTCGAGAAGGCAATCACCTGGCCGTCGGGCGAGAGTGAAGGATAAAAGTCGGTGGCGGCGGTCATGGTCAGACGGCGCTGGTTTGCGCCGTTGGCGTCCATGAGGCAAATATTGTCGAAGCCGTCCACGAAGCAGACAAAGACAATGTGACCGGTGACGAGTGTAGGAGAGAAGGTGGGTGAGCGTGTGGAAGTGAGAGACGGAAGAGGGGAGACAGTGGGAAAAGAGGTAAAGGATGGAAGGGGGGTGGCAGTGTCGGCGATGAGGGGAGGAGGCGCGGTCGGGGATGAGGCGGGCCTGGCGAAGCCGGGGAAGTTGCAGGCGAGGGCGGTGGCGAACAACACAAGGGCAGTTCGTAGTAACCGATTGCGAACCTGTCTTCTCTGGCGAGGAGTGGCAGAAGCCGCAACTACGAACGAGTCCGGCTTTTGTTTCACCCTTCCACCTTCACCCTTCATCCTTTAACTGGCTCGCTCTCTGCACGGCCCGACTGCCAAACTTTTCGCGCAGTTCGTCAATCGTGTTTTGCAGTCGCCGCTTCTTCTCCGAGTCGTCGCCCAGCAGGCTCAACTGTTGAACCGGGTTGCCCAGCCCGGTGACGGCTACCCCCAGAAGTCGGACGGCTTTGCCCGTTTGCCACACCTCGTCAAAGAGTCCGGTCACGGCGTTATAAATTTCGTCGCCCTGATCGGTTGACTGACTCAGAGTCGTCTGCCGCGAGAGGGTGGTGAAATCTGGCCAGCGCAATTTGAGTTTGACGGTCGCGCCGCTCAGGCCGGACTGGCGCAGGCGGTGGCCTACTTGATCCGAGAGGTCGCGCAACGTGTTGCGCAAGGCTTTGCCATCATTCACGTCGCGCACAAACGTTGTTTCCTGGCTGATGGATTTGGTTTCGTGGCCGGTGACAACCGGCCGGCCGTCGAGGCCGCGCGCGCGTTCAGCAAGATCGACGCCGATCTTGCCGAAGCGGTGAGCCAGGTCGGCTTCGGGCCAGCGGGCGATGTCGCCAATGGTGTGAAGGCCAAGCCGGGCCAGCGCATCCGCCGTTTTGGGGCCGACGCCCCACAAGGCCTGAACCGGGAGCGGGGCGAGGAAGGATGCTTCCTGGCCGGGCGGCACCACCATAATCGCGTTGGGGTAGCCGCCGGTTTTGTTGGCGGCCTTGCCTACGTCGGTGGCGATCTTGGCGATCAGTTTGTTAGCCGCCACACCTACCGAACACGGCAGACTCAGCTCGTCGCGAATGAGGGCTTGCAGTTGACGGGCCAGGGCTTCGCCCGAGTCGGGCAAGTCGCTCATGTCGAGGAAGGCTTCGTCAATTGAAATTTGCTCGACCAGCGGAGTCAGGGCGCCGAGCCGGGCCATCACTTTTTGCGAGACAGTTTGATAGGCTTGGTGACGAGAGGGAACAATGAGCAGGCCCGGGCAGAGCTTGAGGGCGCGGCTCATGGGCATGGCGGAACGAACACCAAAGCGCCGGGCGGCGTAGGAACACGACGCCACCACGCCGCGCTCGTCGGGCCGCCCGCCGACGGCGAAGGCTTGGCCGCGCAGAGCCGGGTCGCGGCCCTCTTCAACGGCGCAGAAGAAGGCGTCGAGGTCGAGATGGAGAATTTTGCGGTTCAATCCTTACTCACCAATGGCTTTGTAAATGTCGAGCGGGGCGGTGCCGCCGCGTTTGCGGGCCAAATGCACTTCGTAGGCCATGTCGTTTTCGGGCTGGCGGGCGGCGAGTTTCAAGAATCCTTTTTCGACGAGCAGGTTAGCCAGTTGACGGGCCGGCTCAAGCTCCAGGCTCATCTCGGCTTTGAATTCGCTCAGGGGCATGGAGGTCTGGCGCATGATTTTGTTGAGGGCGGCGCGCAGGGGTTCGGGCAGGGCGGCGATGTCGGATGCCGTCACGCCGTTCTCTTTTCGCTCACCCTGATCCAGATCTTGCTTGAGACTGTCGAAGAGGTCCATGGGCTTGGGTCTCTTTTCGTCAACGGATTGAACGAATTTACCGGATTGAATTGGGATAGTAGACAAAAAAATCCGTTCAATCTGCTAAATCCGTTGACGAATTCACCTTCACTTTAATTCTTTCTGGTGTGCGCCGCCACCAGATCGCGCACCTGGTTGAGCAGTTCTTCGCGGCTGTAGGCGCCCTTCTGCAAAATCGTCTCCACGTAGCCGTTGAGCTTCTGGCGTTCTTCAACGGTCAGGTCTTTGGCGGTCACCACCACCACCGGAATGGCTCGCCATATCTGGCGCTGGCGCAGTTCGTTGATGAACTGAAAGCCGTCCATCTCCGGCATCATCAGGTCGAGCAGAACTAAACACGGCACTTGCTCATTCAAGCGCTTCAGGCCAACCCGCCCGTTCTCGGCCACCCGCACTGTCCAGCCTTCCTGTTTCAACACCCGCTCCATCATCTCGCGAGTGGGCGCGTCGTCTTCGATGATCAGCACGCTGTCGGCTGGCGTGGCGCACTGATATTTCTTCAAGACGGTGATCAGCCGCTCGCGGTCAACCGGCTTGATCATATAATCGGCGGCCCCCAGCGCGTACCCAATGGACTGATTCTCCATAATGGTGAGCATGATGACGGGGATGGCGGCCAATTCCGGGTCGGCTTTCAGCGCGGCCAGCACCGCCCAGCCATCCATGCCCGGCATCATCACGTCGAGGGTGATGGCTTCGGGGCGCAACTTGCGGGCCAACAGCAAACCGTCGGCGCCATTGGCGGCGCTGGCCACGCGGAATCCCTCTTTGCTGAGAAAACGGCCAATCAAATCACGCACCGCCGGATCGTCGTCAATGACCAACACCGTGTTAGCGCCGTCCTCAGCGGCAACAAAATCAGGTTCAACCGGGAAGGCTGGAATGGTTGGTGCTTTGGGGTCAACCACATAGGCCGGAAGACGGACGGTGAACGCCGAGCCTTTGCCAGAGATGCCGTCACTGCTGACGGTGATGTCGCCGCCCATCATGCGGCAGAAGCGGCGGCTGATCGAAAGACCCAGTCCCGTGCCGCCGAATTTGCGCGTGGTCGAAGCATCCGCTTGCGAGAAGTCCTGAAACAGCCTGTCAATCTGCTCCGTCATCAGGCCTATGCCGGTGTCGCTCACGCTGAAGTTGACCCACTCGTGAACCCCTGCTTCACCTTGCCAGGCCTCACGAGTCACGCCCAACGTCACCGCGCCCTGCTCGGTAAATTTGTTGGCATTGCTCAACAAGTTCAGCAACACTTGCCGCACCTTGCCCGGGTCGGCGTGCATCAGGCCAATATCGTCCGGGCAGTGGATGTTGAGGGCGTTGCCCGACTTGACCGCCAGAGGCTGGATGTTGTGGGTAACATTGGCAATCAGAGTCGGAATGTCGAACGTCTCAAGATGCAATTCCATCTTCCCGGCTTCGATCTTTGAGAGATCGAGAATGTCGTTGATCAAACTGAGCAGATGTTTGCCCGCCGACCGAATCTTGTCGAGATCGGCGCTCAGACTCTCCTGCCCTACTTCCTGCGCCTCCTCCTGTAAAATTTCGCTGTAGCCGATGATGGCGTTGAGCGGCGTGCGAAGTTCGTGACTCATATTAGCCAGGAAAACGCTCTTGGCCCGGTTGGCGGCCTCGGCGGCCACTTTGGCTTTTTGTGTTTCCTGAAAGAGACGGGCGTTTTCCAGGGCGCTGGCCGCCTGGGCGGCGAAGCCCATCGCCAGCCGGGCGTGCGTGGCGTTGTAGAACCCCGCCTCATTCTTGTCAAGGGTAATCATGCCCACCACCTGATCGCCAAACAATAGCGGCACCCCCAGCCACGAGCGCACCCCGGCCGCGGCCAGCGGCCCGTGATTGAAACCTTGGTAGCTTGCCACGTCGTCCACCACCAGTGGTTTGCGCGACCGGATGACCTGGCCGTTTGGATTGTCTTCGCTGGAGGCGTCGAAGGAGACGCCCTTAATGCCTGGCAGGTTGGGCAGGCCGTAGCCGCCGATGATCTCCAACTGGTTGTTGTACAAACGCTGGACCGAAGCACTGTCGTAGGGCACGACGCGTTGCAGTTCGCTCAAGATGATGTCGAGCACTTTTTCAGAGTCGAGGGTGGCGCTCAAGGCCTGGGTGGCCGCATGTAAGCGCTCAGTCTGCTCGCGGGCGACCTGCTCGTTTCCATACAGCCGCGTATTCTGAATGGCAACCGCTATCTGATCGGCCACCGTTTGCAGGATGGCAATGTCCTCATCGGTAAAAGCGTTGCGCTTGACCGAATGCACATCGAGCGCGCCGATGACACTTCCGGCGAGGCGGAGCGGCACGGCCAGTTCAGAGCGGGTGCCGGCCAGTAGTTCGTTTTTGAAATAAGCCGGCTCGCGGCTGACATCGGATACGGCGCGCGGCGTGTTGTTGGCGGCGACGTAGCCAATGATCGAGTTGGAGCCGACTTTCAACCGGTGGCCTTGTTTAACCAGGGCGAGTCCTGTTTCTCCGGAGGCGGCTTGGAGGACGGCATACTCACCTTTCTCGTCGAGCAGGAAGATGGCGGCGTGGTAGAACCTGAAACGTTGGCGGATTAGATTGAGAGTGGTGTCAAACAGATGATTGAGGCTGATGAACGACGAGGCGGCCCGACCGACTTCGGCGGCCACCTCCAGCCGCCCCGAGGCGCGGCCAATCTCGCGTTGCAGTGAGCGGCGAATCGTCAGGATCAGGGTGATGCCGAATCCGAAGACGAGGACGCTCATCAGGAGCAAAACGATTTGCGTGTTGCGGACGACGGCGAAGGTCTCGGCGGTAGCCTGGTAAAAAATTTTCTCTTCGCTGTCGTAGAGCCGATCCAGTTCGGCCTCGGCGCCGCGGAAGGCGCGTCGCAGTTCAAAAGTGAGCACCGGCACCTGACTGCTGGCCGGGCTGTTTTTGAAAACGGCCAGATCGGTGTCGAACGTCGTTAGTAAGTTGTCGGCAGATTCGAAGGCGGGCTGGTAGGCCTCGCGCCCGTTCACCTCAACGCGCAGATTGGCGAGCAGGGAAGCGACCTTGGCGCCCTGGGTGTTGAGGGCCTCGTAATCTGGCGCGTCACTGCCCAAGGCGGCCTCGGTCTGGGCGTGCAGGCGCAGAACTTCGTTGCGCAGGGCCGAGAGTTGGGGCAGGAGGGCAGTGGCTGGGGCGAAGCTGGTATCAAAGCGCCGCGAGAGCTCGAAGTAGCTGGAGAGGATGAAATACTCGGCGGCCATCCCGGCGGCCATGAGCAAAATCGCCAGCGCAATCTGGCGGCGCGAGCGGTGGCGGCGAGGAAGCGAGAAAACGATCATAGGTATCATGATACTTTAGATTGGCAATCAGCGTTGAGAGCCCAAGGCTTTTTAGTGTCTTTGAGTCCTGGCGTTCTAGGGTCAAACCACAAGATATTACGGTTGTCTGGCCTCGCCAGACTCCGGGTTGACCATCAGACTCGACGTATCCACTGCCTCAAAGTTGGAACCTTTGATCTGGCGCAGGGCGCTGACCAGCACATCGTTGTCCCAGCGCTCGTCGGGCGCGCCGCTGATGAACCAGTTACTGCCATTGTCGGCCAGAATGAGGCCATAGGTTTTCATGGCGTTGAGAATCACTTGCACCTCGCGCGGGTAGGGTGAGACATCGAACGAGGCTTTGAGGCGGAAGCGCTGGCCCATCGGTGGCACGCCCGAGTCGGTAACATCTGAGGCGAAGTGGCGGGCGGGCCAGACGAAAAGTCGTTGGGTGGTTTCGGCAGTGAAGCGGATGGCGTGCTTAATTTCGCCAGCGGCGACCTCGTCGTAGCGAATCAGACCGGGCAGGATCGGCAATCCGGCGGCGTCGGCGGAAGTCCAGCTGGCCGGGCGCAGGGCGTTGGAGTTCAGGTCGTAGATCGCGCCCGACCCGGCGATCCAGTTTTGGTCATCTTCGGGGTAAGCGGCGTAGAGTTCATAGAGCTTGCAGTGACTGCTATCCACGATCAGGATGTGGCGGTCGCCGTCACTGTCCGGGCCGCCTTCGATGGGCGCATCGGGCGGAATTGGATATGGCCCCGCGTCGCTCTCGGCGTCATAGTCAAACGTGACGTTGACAGGCGGTTGGTTGCCCGGCACGGTGATGAACGGAATACCGATCGGCCCGCCATCAAAAAGGCCGGCGCCGAAATCGGGATGCAGGCCGGTGTCTGGCCCGATGGAGTTGATGTAGTTGTTCGAGTGCGGATCAACAGGGAGCGAATCGACTCGTGTGTTCCAAATGTTGTTGGCGGGAAACATTGGACAGCCGCCCACGGTGGGTGGCTGGCTGGCTGGATTGTTCGCGGCAGTGGGTTGCGCGGTGACCGTCGGGGGAGCCGCAGTGGCGGGTTCGGCGGTTGGGTTGTTTGCCGTAGCGGGTTTGGTAGTTGGGCTGTTGGTAATGGCAGGTCGGGTGGTTGGCGGCGCTGAGGTTGAAGTTGATTCGTCAAGGGGCGCTAATAGAAGAGTCGGTGCGTTGGCAGGCGCGATGGAATTAGATGAGCCAGTGGCGGCGGGCGGCAGGGTGGGGGTGTTGGCAGGCACGATGGAATTAGATGAGCCAGTGGCCACGGGTGGCAGTGTTGGAGTGAGGGTGTTTGCTAGCGGCACGAAGGTAGCGCGGGGGCGGGGCGCCAGGGAGCAGGAAGTGAAGAGAAGCAGAAGTGTGAACAGGGAAAATGTTTTGAGTTTCATGGTTGGGTGGAATAGCATCCTGAGCGGAGTTCCACGCGCTTCGCGAAGCGGACGGAACGTAGTCGAAGGGTGCGAGCCTCATGGAAGAATGTTTGCTCTCACGTTTTCCCCAACGCATAATTTACAGCTTCTTCCATCGTTATCGCCAGCCCTTCCTCCCACGCTCCCCTGAAAGCTTCTTCGCTCAACTTGGCGCGCAAGTCGGCCAGCAGTTGATCGAAGTCAGCGCGGTCGGCGGGGCCGAGGACGGCGTTGATGAGATCGAGGATGCCGTGAACGGCGCCGGCGAGGCGGGCGGCGCGGGCCAGACCTGACAGGTCTCTAGATAACACCCCGGCGAGTCCGGCCAGATTTTCGGCCACGCCCAGCTTGTCACCCAATTCGTGGCACAAGGCCAAACTTTCACGGAAGATGTCGGCGGCGCGAGTCGAGTCGCCCAAATGGGCAACGGCCAACCCTAAGTTGTTGAGCGAGTTGGCAATATCCGGTTTCTCTTGCAGTCCCCGGAACATGGCGACGCTTTCTTCAAAGAGGGCGCGGGCTTTAGCGTAGTCATGTTGAAGATAGGCCACCACGCCCAAGTCGTCGAGGGCGCCGGCGAGGCGGCCTTTGTCACCCATCTCGCGAAAGAGCCGCCAGCTTTCTTCGTGCAGGGCTTGCGCCTTGTCGAGGACGCCAAGATTCTTGGCAATGTCGCCCAGACAGTTGAGCGAGTCGGCGACCCCCCAACGGTCGCCGAGTTCACGGCGCATGTTCAAGCTCTCTTCGAAAAGCTCGCGGGCGGCTTCGTAACTGCCGTGGTTGCGGGCCACCAACCCCAGGTTCGAGAGCAGGCTGGCCGCACCGAGGCGGTTGCCCAACTCGCGCCACAGCTCAAGGCTTTCCTGGTATAGCTCTTGGGCGGCGTCGTAGTCATCTTGATCAAAGGCGACGTTGCCAAGATTTTGCAGGGCGTGAGCGATGCACGTTTTGTTGCCCAGGGCGCGACACAGGTTGAGGCTTTCAGCGGTGAGGGCGCGGGCGGCTTCATAGTCGCCCTGTTGCCAGTACACACTGCCGATGTCTTCGAGGACGTCGCTCACGCCCGCCGAGTCATTTAGTTGGTTGAAGCCGGCCCTGGCTTGCTTGAGCCATTCCAGGGCCGCACTGTGATCGCCGCGCCGTTCCGACAGATTGCCGATTGCCTGTTGACTCGACGTTTGCGATTTGAGGTCGGCTTGCATTGCCGCCAACTCCAGTGCCCGCCGATAGGCTGTCTCGGCCTCATCCCACTGGCCGATCAATTCCAGGACGTATCCCAGCTTGAGCAGGATCGGGATTTGCTCATCGTCTTTCAGGAGCGGGAGCAGGCCGCGGAAGTGGTGGATGGCGGCCTCGTTGGCATAAGCCGCCTGGGCCGCCTCACCGGCCTTGCGGAAGTATTCGCGTTGCTTGTCCACGTTCTTGCTCAAGCCGTAGTGATAGGCCAGCAGGTCGAGGTGAGCGACCACTTCCTGCAGACCGAAGTCGCCGGTGTAGAGCCGTTCGAGAAAGCGGCCCACTTGTTCGTGCAACAGGGTGCGGGTGGCGACCGAGAGACTTTCGTAAGCCACATCGCGGGTGACGATGTGCTTGAAGAGATACTCCAACTCCGGGTCGGGTTTGTCGAGCGGAGTCAGGTCGAGCCGGCTGAGGCGGGTGAGGTGGGATCGGACTTCTTCCGGCGTGCCAAGTTCGGGGTACACCTGCCACAGCCAGTCGGCTTTGAACAGCCGCCCCATCACGCTGGCGACTTTGATTGTGGTCTTGGCCCGTTCGTCGAGCTGGTCGAGGCGGCTGAGGATCAAGCTGTGCAAGCTATCGGGCAGGTCGAAAGTCTTCAGCGCTTCCGAGTCATTGGGATTAAGTTCCTGGTCGTGAATCAGGTTGATCAATTCGTCAATGTAAAACGGGTTGCCCTGCGCCCGCTCGGTAATCTTCTCGATCAGTTTGGATGAAACGTTGTCGGTTGAGCCAAAGAGGTGGGCCAGCTTTATTGTAATGAGATGCCTGGCTTCGCCGGGCGTGAACTCGGCCAGGCGCAGTTCGGTGGCGTGGGGCAGACCCATCACCTGGCTGGTGCGGGTGATCACGGCGGCGCCGCCGCCGTCGTCCAGTTCCGGCGGACGATAAAGCATCACTAACAACACCGGCAGATTTTGAATGTGGCGGCCAATCGCTTCCAGCAAATCTTGAGATAGCGGATCGATCCAGTGGCAGTCTTCCAGCACCAGCAACAAGGGCGCGAGGGTGGCGTGATAGCGCGTGTATTCCACGATCAGCGCTTCGAGCAATGACTTGCGCGTCTTGGCGTCGAGGGGGCGGGTGAGGTCGTTGTCGGGGATGGGGAGGTTGAGAGCCACGCTCAATAAGGGGAGGCGGGGAGACAACGGTGACGCTTGCCCGGTTCGGTCCACCGCGGCCAGTTCGCGTTCGAGGTGGTGACTCTGTTGTTCAAGCGACCACGACGAGTCCAACCCGAACAGGCCGCGCAAAATATCTCGCCACACTAAATAATTGCTCTTTGTGCCATAAGACAGGCACGCGCCGCCATAGCCATACATTCCATATTCTGAAGCGATCTTGATAATCTCCGCCGCGAGGCGCGACTTGCCCATGCCGGCCTCAGCGGTGATGCCGATGATTTGCCCCCGGTTGGCCAGGGTCATGGCCAGCCGGGAACGGGCCGCCGCCAATTCGGCCTCGCGCCCGACCATTGGCAGAGCATATTGCGGCTCTGGCAAACGCGGCGCGGCCCCGCCACCCAGCCCGGCCAACTCATACGTTTCCACCGGCTCGGCTTTACCTTTGAGGGTGATTGGGCCGAGCGGCTCCCACTTGAAGGTAAGTGAGTGGCGCGGCGCGGCGTGGCGAGTCGGGTCGTCGGCCAGCATTTGGCCGGGTTGCGCTTTTTGCATCAGCCGCGCCGCCAGGTTCACCCCGTCGCCCATCACCGCATACTCTTGCCGCGCGCTGCCCCCCACCAATCCGCAATAGACAAACTGCGTCGCGATTCCGATTCGCAGAGCCGGCGCATCGTCGGCAAGGGCCATCAAGTCGAGCGCGCACCGCAGGGCGCGCTCGGCGTCGTCTTCGTGGGCCAGCGGCGCGCCGAACAGGGCAATAAACTTGCTCCCCTTGTCGCCCATGTCAATCTTATTCAGCGAACCGTCGTAACGGTGAATGATCTGCACCACCTGGGCAAAGTAGCGCTCCAGTTTGATGCCGACAATCGGATCAAGATCGTAATCGTACTCTTCAAAGCCGACGAACAACACCGTCACAAAACGGTGCTCGTTGACGAATTGCGCTTCGCCCATTTCCAATCGTTGAGCGATAACAGGATGAAGAAACGGCGCAAACTGGTGAACCGACTCTGGGGAGGCGGTCGCCAGCGGGGGAAGCGGTTTTCCCGGTTCGGGGCGGCTCAACCGGAGCACCCGGCTGAAATTGGCGTCGGTGGTGGGGGCGTAGTCGGCTTCGTCCAACAGCGCGAGTACCTCGTTTTGAACGACCACATCACCCGGCTCGGCAAAGTGTTGGGCCTCGGCGCAACAATCCAGCACCCGCCCGGCCACAATGTATTCCAGCCGAAGTGACGGGTCACCGACAGTGGCGCAAAAAACCGGGCCGGAAGCCAGCCCGGCCTTCATCGCCAGCCGGAACGTTCCGGCGCTGGTGGGCATGGCGGCGTAGCGGGGCATGGCGGCCTGCATGTCGAGCGCGCACTGCACTGCCCGGCGGGCGGCGCTTTGGCGGGCGGCGCTGCTAAAAGGAAAGAGCACCGTCAACGCGTCACCGCCAAACTTGGCGACCATGCCGCCGTGCGACTGAATGAGGTCAATCATCGGCGCGAAGTAGCTGTTGAGGGCTGTCGTCATCTCCTCACTGCCGTCGCGCCCGGTCTTGCTCAACGCCTCGCTCATGGCCGTGAAGCCGGAGATGTCGACGAACAGGGCCATTGCCTGGAAACGTTGTTCACGCCCGACCGGACTTGCGGCCGGGTCAGCCAGTAAATCGGCGGCAAAGTTGTAAGGGACGAATGAGAGCCAGTAGGGGGCCATATTCAGTTCAAGATAGCAAATTGATTCAGGATGGCATTGAGCGTTTGACGAACAGCGTCAGTGTCCGGCGCGTCCGGTTCGCGGATCAAGTATTGCTCAAGCAAGTGCGCGGCCTGGCGCAGTTCGCCGTTGCGAAAGTGAAGCAGGCCAGCGTCGCGCACATGCTCGGCCGCCGCCGGCTGGAGGGTGCGCAGGTGGCCGACGACGGCCAGCGTGGTCGGCCAGTCTTCCCGTTGGATGTAAGCGCCGCGCAGGTTGAGCAACATGCGGGCCAGAATGGCGCCCGGCGGCATTGGGCTGAGCCACTCCGACTGGAAGGGGCCGGTGTAGCCGCTGATGGTTTGCACGAGCTGGCCAACTTCCTCCAATGTCACCGCCACGCCGCCGTTGAACGGGTCTAGCATTTGCCGTGAGCCATTCACGCGCACGCCAACAATGAAGTGGCCGGGCAGGCCGATGCCGTAAGCTTGCAAACCGATGCGCCCGGCAACCTCAATGAAGATGACCGAGAGGGAAATGGGCAGGCCCAGCCCGCGCGAGATCACCTCGTTGAGGTAGCTATTACGCGGGTCGGTGTAGTCGTCCCGGTTGCCACGCAAGCCGATCTCCTTGAAGAGAAAGTCGGTGAGGGCCTCGAGGCGGGCCAGGGGCGAGTCGGCAGGGACCAGCCGGCGCCCGACGGTTTCGGCCCACACCTCAAGCTGGTCAAGATAGGCGGAGGGTCGCAGATCAGGATAAGCAATCTCGCGGGCAAAAAGCAAGGCGGCGCGGGCCAGGGATGGCGGCTCCGGGCGGCACACTTCGTTGCGGAAATTGGAGCGATCCACATCAATCATGCAGGTGAGTATAGATTGAAGCGCGGGGCGCGGCAAGAAGGCGTTGGGTACGGGTGCGTTGCAAAAACGACGCTTTTTGAGCGTTGATTAGAATTAGCGGCTCTTCCGGCTTTAACGGGAAAGCGTCCCTGTCATTCTGAGTGAAGCGAAGAATCTCGGCGTCACCAGCCAGAGACCCTTTGCTCAGGGCGACACCCATAAATCCCGTCAAAAACGGGAGAGCCGAATTAGCTTGCCAGTGGCAGAAGCAGGTTCACCCGGGTGCCTTTGCCGGGCTGGCTTTCAATTGAAATTTGGCCGTGATGCGCCTGAACAAGCGCTTGAGCGATGGACAGGCCAAGCCCCGCGCCGCCGTCTCCGGCGCCGGCGGTTCGGGCGCTGTCGGCGCGATAGAATCGCTCGAAGATACGGGACAAATGTTCCGGCGGGATGCCGTTGCCGGTGTCGGCCACCGCAATTTGCAACTGCCGCCCGTGCCGACGCGACTCAATGCGAATTTCGCCGCCGCGCGGCGTGTGGCGCAGAGCATTGTCCAGCAGGATAAGCAGGACTTGCCGCAAACGAGTGAAGTCGCCCATCACGACTCCGGCGGTCGGGGCCGCTGTCAACTTCACCCCGCGCTCCTCGGCCACCCGGCCCACCTGTCGTTCAACATCCGTCAACAGGTCGGGCATCGAAACCGCTTTTCTTTCCAGAGACAGGCGGCCGGCGTCCAGCCGTGAGAGCAGAAGCAAATCTTCCACCAGTCGGGTCATGTGATCAGTTTCCTGCAGAACATCGCCCAGCAGGGCGCGCCCGTCTTGGTCATCGGCGGGCAGTTCGCGCAGAGCCACCTCGGCGCTGGCACGCATCAGGGTGAGCGGCGTGCGAAGCTCGTGACTGGCGTTGGAAATAAACGTTTGCTGATGTTCCCACGCCTTTTGCGCCGGAACCAACGACCGGCCGGCCAGCCACCAACTGCCGGCACCCAACAGGGCCACACTCAAAGCGCTCAAACCCAATAAGGCAAACAGTATTTGATTGAGCACGCGATCCTGATCTTCCAGAGCGCGCCCCAATTGCAGAACTGCCGGGCCGTTCTCAACGTCAACGCGATACGTGAGCAGGCGCACCCGGGCGCCGTCGTCAGCCCGCACAATTCGCCAATCGTGCCCGTGATCTAATGCGGCCCGGATCGCTTCGGTGTCCGGCGAAATCGGCAGGCGCGGCCCGGTGCGAAACAGCAAGTCGCCGTTGGCGGTCAGCGGCATCACAAAGATGGAGGCTAACTGCCCATCAAATGCCTGCTCGGCGGCCAGGTCGTTGCTGGTAGTGTGTTCTCCGTCGTCGCCGCCATCGTCGTCGCTCGATGAATGGCGAGGCGTAGGGGTGATTTGCGAGCGGCTGGCCTGCCAGGCCTGGTCGGCGGCGGTCAACTCCGAGGTCAGCGGCAAGCCGAGCAAACCGAACTCGTACGACATCACATGTTGCAATGCCAGATCCGTTGAACTTTGAAAGTAATAGGTGAGCAGTTGGTAGGCGCCGCCGCCGATCAACGCCACCAGAATGGTGGCCACCAGCAAATACAGCAGGGTGAGCCGCCAGCGTAAGCCCCTAAACATCCTCTATCTCCAGTCGGTAGCCCACGCCGCGCACCGTTTGAACCGGGTCGGCCCGGCCCGGCATGTTGAGCTTGCGGCGCAAGTACGAGATATACACGTCCACCATCGTTGTCTGCACGTCGCGCTCGTAAGACCAGACGTAATCAAGCAGTTGCTGGCGGCTCAGGCTTTGGCCGGGATGGCGCATCAAACATTCGAGCAGGTTCCATTCGGTTGTCGTCAAGTCAAGAGCCTGGTCACCGCGGCGGGCCGAGTGGGCGCGCAAGTCCAGCACCAGGTCGCCGCACCGCAGTTCCCAGGCGTCGCCCGAGGCCACCGAAAAGCGGCGGCCCAACGCCCGGATACGGGCCAGCAATTCCTCAAAAGCAAAAGGCTTGACGAGATAATCGTCTGCCCCGCTGTCGAGTCCGGTCACGCGATCTTCCAATTGACTGCGCGCGGTGAGCATCAGGATCGCCAACGGCAGGCGGGCGGCGCGAATGGCCCGGCAAATGGCCGGGCCGTCGCGACCGGGCAACATCCAGTCGACGATAACCACGTCGTGAACGCCGCGCAGGGCAAATTCCAACCCGGTCTCGCCGTCGTGGGCCACATCCACCGAGAAATGCTCGTCTTCCAGCACCCGCTTGATCAGCCGTGTCAGGCGTTGATCGTCTTCAATCAATAGAACGCGCATCCTACCTCCACTGGTAAGAGTAGTTTACACGGATTGGAAAAAGATTGGAATTCAAAAACTCGCGCGCCTATTGGGATGCAGCACGAAACGGTGGTTTCTGTATCACCGATGAGCAAGGACTGGCGCTCCCCTTCTAACTCAGAGTGAAATTCGTCCACTTCCGAGATTCGCCTTTCCACCGCGCCCCGCCCGGTGATTGTCACTACTCCGCCGCCCCCTTCGACTGCGTTCAGAGCCGGTCTTTTGGGTCGGGCTTGGCATTTACGACCGCCACCAGCGGAAAACGACTCTGTGCTGATGCGCGGTGAGTACCGCCGGCAACGCGAATACAATGGCGAATCGAGTTACTCCGATTAAGATGCAAATTTTTCTTTAGCTCTTCGAGGATCGTCTCGATTTCCTCGTCACACTCGAACGAGACTATGGCTCTCGGCTTTTGCACATTGACCTCAGAATCAATACAAACAAAAAAGCGGCGCAAGTGACTAAAGGTTGTTGTGCGTCCTTTCGTCATGCGTGCCGCTTTCGCACCGCATATTTGCATCAACCCCCGCCGTGGTCGGCGGTACTTCTGGAGCCGATGTTCGTCTCGTGCCTTAGCTATGAAAGTTTTATAACACGAATATTATCCCTTTTCTATTGCTTGGTATTCCCTGTTATTCCTTTGTAGTACGTTTTTGCCACATGCTCACCACAAGACTAAAAAAAATCGCTAGCCGTAAACACTTGTGATCACAAGTTCATGACACTAAGCTTTCTCTACACCAACAAAAGCCGCTCACGTCATTGACGTAAGCGGCGAAGATGTGCCGTATGTGGAAATAAGTTGCAGAGCAAAGGCAGAAAGCCAAAATGTGTTCGAGGGTAAATGCGATGGCTTTAATCAGACAAAGTGGCAGGAATTAGGTTTGCGTGAACTGCTAAAAAACTCAGGGTTCGTTTCTTGTCGCCAGGCGTAAGGGCCGCCGCAAAAACAATATTGCCGTGGTATGGATTGCCAGGTATCTGATTTCGCTCGTAGAATAGCATATTAGCCAGCTTTCGTCTTATGATCCAATAATCAATGTCTTGTCTGGCAACGCGCACCACCCCATAAGGATAATCCGCCAATGTCTTAGTAATTGCTTCTTGGTTGTCTTCCCAATTTATAGAGGTCTCGGCGTCGCCGTTTGGCCGCAACTTATCCGGTCGAACGTCGGGATCGAATGCTTCTGTGCTTATAACGCCGTCTTTTTTTGTGTCTGACGATTTTCTAAGACCACGCAAAAAGTTATCGGGATAACCAGGCATTGATCAAATTCACTTGTAAGGGTGAGCCATTACCCAGTGGAGCAGCCAGGCAATATCAACCTGGTCGAGCACACCGCCAGCATCAACTCTTCCCAAAGTTTTATCAGAGACTAAATACCACGAAGATTCTGCTGAGTTCGTTTCAATGCCGAAGCCGATCCGCCAGTGCTTTGTGGTCCATTCAAGTATCACACTGCCATCACTTAATACTATCAAATCCAAGGGCGGCAAGTATCTCAACTGTATTTCGAGGATAGATCGATCTAGCTTGTTTAGGAAATCACTTGCATTCCTTCTTGGAATTTGCCCTTGTGTGATACTAAGTATATATCTGGCATTATAAGTGTTCGATATATGGGGAGAGAGATCCAAAAGGCCACTTTTTTTCCACACTAGTTTATCGAATGTGCTTCTAGGCGACTGCTTTGGGAGTGTTTTGAACGCTTTATAGCCACTAGTAGACCCACTAGAGGGAGGTGGATCGGCCATCGGGGTTTGTTTCACAAGGATAATGCCAGATCCTGTTTCCGATAGGGCCTCGCGCGAGTCAACCGTAGGATCGGGTGAATAAATCCAAAACTCAGGTCGTGTTGCAACTTGATGGCTGGTCATTCTATATCTCCCTCGCGGAGAATCTCTGTCGCCATATGTACGAGCTGTTGAGAGATGTTTTCCAATTGCTCGCGAGGCAATTCGCCATGGGTATCCTGCGATGTGTTAATATCTAGCTCAACTTGAAGCGCCGTAGCCTCTTGTTGAGGGACAAAATCGAGACGCCCGCTTGTCATCAAGATGTGCCCAGCGGAAAGGATCGGAACCTGCCAACTTGATAATCTGTTGATGGTAATGCGATTGTTTTGAATATCGATGGTCCGCGGTCTGTTTATTCGATACAATAAATCGTTGGAGCGATCTGGATTAATAGTTACTGATGGCAAATAATTAGCCAGGTATTTATAGCCTAACTGCCTATTGGGCACGCTTATTAATGTGATTATTCCAAAGGCCATACGGGTCACAGGTGGACAACTTGTTAGCCAATGTCCAATGAGACGCTGAAAATCCGATAAGGCCGCTTCGACCGAAGCTATGTTCTGGCTTTCCGGCGTGTCAGTCACTATCCAATCAACTCGATGGGGGGGCATGGGCATTGCTAGCAACAGCCTTCTTTCTGA
>CAYSIV010000054.1:0-586 GCA_964431175.1 uncultured Anaerolineales bacterium | reverse complement strand
CCAAACACTCACTGTTCGCCAAGCTGAGGAGATGAACTATGTCTCGCCGTCGGAGAATCCCATCTGGCTCGTGGCCCGTGACGTCTAAGAACATAGCCGTTATGGCATTATTGTCCAATTGTGGATTTTCATGGAACGTTGTTAGGCGCAGGGTTTGAGCCTTCCACTGATCCAAAGTAAAAGGTATTAATTCAGGATAAGGTAGTGTCATATGAGGAATATTTTGGACTGTTCACAAATAGCAGAGTCGGGCAACGATCCATTCAAGGGTAAGTGTGCATTGTTTACCCGTGTTCTTTGCTGATAAGTGCCGACATTTTACACAATAAACTATAGCATAACTTTATAAGACTATCGTGATAGAACTTAATTTCTAAATACTTCACACTGCTTGAAATCGCTAGATAGTTTCTGTCCAAGAAATGCTCCAGTGGCGTACTTTACGATGCAAAAGCCTTGAATTTTGTATTGGCTAATAACATGGTGGACAGCCGCTTCCGCAGGATTTGTCAATCCAGCGGCTTTTGGGGCGGACATGCCCTCCGCCACAAGCGGCGTTGTGTCTACCATGCGGTTAGCCAATACA